>JBFIYQ010000065.1:0-10145 GCA_041605275.1 Gammaproteobacteria bacterium | reverse complement strand
TTGTGCATCGCCTGGACCGGGATACCTCCGGTGCGCTGCTGGTGGCGAAACGACGCAGCGCCCTGCGCCGGCTGCACGCGGATCTGCGCGACGGGAAAATGGAAAAGCGCTACCTGGCCTTGGTCAAGGGCCACTGGCCCCGGGGCGAGCGAAGCGTGCGCACGGCACTGGAGAAAAACGTCGTGCGCTCGGGGGAGCGCGTAGTTAAGGCCCGCGCCGGGGGAAAAGCCTCGGAGACCCGATTCATACCCCTGGACCGCAGCGCCGAGGCGACTCTATGCGAAGCGCTGCCGCTGACCGGCCGTACCCATCAGATTCGGGTACACGCCGCGGAAATCGGCCACCCGCTGGCGGGAGACGCGAAATACGGAGATCGAAATTTCAACAAGCGCATGCGGAATTTCGGTCTCGTCCGAATGTTTCTTCACGCCCATCTCATTGGCTTCAAAAGCCCCACGAACGGGCGCTGGATCCGGGTTTCGGCGCCCCTGGACGAGGACCTGGTTCAAGCGCTCGATTCCTTGGGGCTTCAGCCCCCCCGGCTTGACGAAAAAAGCGATAGCAATCCTGCCTCATGAATGAACCACGATACGGACTGTTGATTTTCGACTGGGACGGCACGCTGGCTGACTCGGAGGCCCGCATTATCGAAGCGGCCCGCCGCGCCCTGGACGAGCTCGGGTTGCCGGATCGTACCCCGGATCAAATTCGCAACGTTATTGGACTCGGCTTGCAGGAATGCCTCGAAACGTTGTTTCCCGAGGTGGCGCCCGAGCACTACCTCGGCTTCGTCAGCACTTACCGAAAACACTTCAGCCTGCAAAACCATGTGCCGGTGGCGCTGTTTCCGGGGGTCAAAGAGGTTCTCTTCGCGCTCGAATCGCGCGGCCACACCATCGCGGTTGCCACCGGCAAAAGTCGCCGGGGTCTGGACCGGGAGCTGGGCGAGTCGGGCCTGGACGCCGTGGTTCAGGTGTCCCGATGTGCTGACGAGTCACCGTCCAAGCCGAATCCGCAGATGCTCGAAGACCTGCTCGGGCTCACCGCGACGCCGAGGCAGCACGCGCTAATGATCGGTGATACCACCTACGATATGCAGATGGCGCGGGACGCCGGTGTCGACCGGGTCGGAGTATCCTACGGCGCCCATGAAAAATCCCGTTTGCTAGAATTCGATCCGCTGGAAATAGTGGATTCCCTGCACCATTTCGAGCAGTGGCTTGCGAATCGGCCGCTGCGTTAACGAGGAAACCCGATGAGCGACGAAACCTCAAATCAGCTTCCGCCCCTTCACGACGCTGAGGGCGAATCCATCGCCAAGGAGCGAACCGCCCCGGAGCCCTTAGACAACGAGAAATGGCAGCGGGACTTGATCAACCGGCTCACCTTTGCCTCGCTGATTGAACAGCGCCGCGCGCGGCGCTGGGGTATGGCTTTCAAATTCGCGTTTTTGATCTATCTGGTCATCGTCACCATTATTTATATTCCGTTCAGCCTGTTCCCCGACACCAAGAGCGGCAAACACACGGCGCTGGTCGAGGTGCAGGGGCTGATTAGCGATCACAGCGACGCAAGCGCGGACGCGGTGGTCAGCGGTCTTCGCGCGGCGTTCGAGAATGACAACACCGCGGGCGTCATAGTTCGAATAAACAGCCCCGGCGGTAGTCCCGTGCAGGCTGGATATATCAACGACGAGATTTTTCGGCTCAGAGAAAAGTACCCGAAGATTCCGCTTTACGCGGTGATCACAGACATCTGCGCCTCAGGCGGCTACTACGTCGCGGCGGCCGCGGATAAGATTTACGCCGACAAGTCCAGCGTGGTGGGCTCCATCGGCGTGCTGATGAATGGTTTCGGCTTCGTCGACGCGATGGAAAAGCTGGGCGTCGAACGGCGACTGCTCACCGCGGGTGAGCACAAAGGCCTGCTGGATCCGTTCTCGCCCCAAAACCCGGAAGAAGTTACCCACATTCAGATAATTCTCGACCGCATCCATCAGCAGTTCATCGATGCGGTGAAACGCGGACGCGGTGACCGACTGAAAGAGGACGGCTCGCTGTTCAGCGGGCTCATCTGGACCGGAGAGCAGAGTCTCGAGCTGGGGCTGGTGGACGCGCTCGGAAGCAGCAGCTACGTGGCTCGGGAAGTGATCGGCGCCGAGGACATCGTTGACTTCACCCCCAAGCGGGGCTATCTGGAAGCGCTGGCGGAACGTTTTGGAGCGGCCGTGGGTCGCGGCATCGGCGCGCGCCTGGATCTGGGGGACTGGCAGCTCAGATAGCGACTGACTGCGTCGGGCAAGACGGCGCTAGCGATTGGAGGATCGGGCCGGAGCCGCAGGGGAGAGCACATCCACTCCCTCCGCCGCCAGCATACGGCTCAAGCTGATCAGCGGCAGACCAATGAGCGCGGTGGGATCGTCGCCGCGCAGGCGGCGAAAAAGCGCGATGCCCAGTCCTTCGGCCTTGAATCCACCGGCGCAGTCGAATGGCCGCTCGCGGTCCACGTAAAGCTCGATTTCAGACTGGCTCAGGCGCCTGAATTCGACGCTGTACTCCACAACCTCAAGCTGCAGGCTACCGCTCCCTGAATTCAACAGGCATACGCCGGTGAGAAAATCGACCCAGCGCCCGGACGCGGCAACAAGCTGGTCGATGTTGGCGTCACGCGTCCCCGGCTTCCCAACGGGCTGCCCGTCCAGGGTCGCCACCTGGTCGGAGCCGATCACCAGCGCGTCGCCCGCGTCCGCGGCCACAGCTCGGGCTTTAGCCTCCGCCAGGCGGGTCACCGTGGACCGAGGCGATTCCCCCTCGAGGACCCGCTCATCGACCTCGGGGGAAGCGCATTCGAACTCGAGCCCGAGGCGCCCCAGAAGTTCGCGGCGATAGGGTGACGACGATGCCAGCACGAGCTTCAACGGTCCGTTCCCCCGAGGCCGCACGACGGCGACGCGCGGGTGGCGAAAGCACGCCACGCGCTCTCGGTCGAGCTTTGACACTCTATCGATAAACTCTTTAGCATCATCCCATCATGTCTCAGCCTTCGGCCGAGGTCGTTCACGCCTATCGGATGGCCCGAGACGGCGCTTCGTGCCAAGGCGAGATCCCCCTGTCGCGTATGCCCCGGCTGTCCCCGCTGCTGTACAGCGACCGGGGCGCAGCCCGGTTCGAGTTCGACTTTCAGCTTGACTCTAAATCCCGTCCCCTGGTCACCGGACGCGTCAAGGCAAGCCTCGAGCTCCTCTGCCAGCGCTGTCTCGAACCCATGATGCTGGACCTTGACCTCGAGATCCGGCTCGGCATCGTACGCTCGGACGAGGAAGCCATCGCGCTACCCAAAGAGCACGAGCCCCTGACGCTGAAAACCGACACCGTTTCCCTCGCGGAGCTGGTGGAGGACGAGCTCATACTGGGTCTGCCGGCGGCGCCGCTCCATCCTGCGGGAAGCTGCCGGCCCCCACTGGAAACGTCGACAGAATGAGCCCGGCTGTAAGCCGGCGGGCTTCCTCCACTGCTCGGCGTTCGGGTCAGGCGACGGATCCATTATTGGCTCGGACTCGCAGAAGACAGAATTTACTGGGGCAAATCGGGCAAGCCAAGTTAGAATAAAGTGTTTTGGGCCAGGGTCGGCGGCTTCCGCTGGCGGGCACAAGAGCTTTAGGAGACCACGATGGCGGTACAGCAAAACAGGAAATCCCGCTCCAAGCGCGGCATGCGGCGCGCCCACGACGGGCTGAAGAAACCCACCCTTTCGGTGGAGCCAACCACCGGCGAAACCCATCGCCGGCACCACGTCAGCCCCGACGGCTTCTACCGGGGGCGTAAGGTCGCTGCGAGCAAGGACGAATAAGGCTTGCGGTTCAACATTGCCCTGGACGCCATGGGCGGAGACCACGGCCCGTCCGTGGTGGTGCCGGCGGCGCTCAGGGCGGTTTCCGAGAATGAGCACGTCAGCCTGATTCTTGTCGGGGATCGGGACACCATACAGCGCGAGCTTTCTCGTCACGGCTCCAAGGATCATCCCCGAATCACGGTGCGCCACGCTTCCCAGCGCGTGGAGATGGACGATCTTCCTTCCCTTGCCTTAAGGAGCAAGAAGGATTCTTCCATGCGCGTTGCCGTCGACCTGATCAAGAGCGGCGACGCCGACGCCTGCGTCAGCGCGGGTAACACCGGGGCGCTGATGGCCACCGCGCGATTTGTTCTTAAGACGCTCCCCGGCATCGATCGCCCGGCGATCATCAGCTCCCTGCCCTCGATTAAAGGACATACCCACGTGCTGGATCTGGGCGCCAACGCGGAAACGTCGCCGGAGCAATTGTTTCAGTTCGCCGTCATGGGATCTGTGCTCACAAGCGCGGTGGATAACATCCCGCGCCCGAGCGTGGGTCTGTTGAATATCGGCGCCGAGGAAATCAAAGGTAACGAGAACGTCAAGGAAGCGGCCAAACTGCTGGCATCCAGCGATTTGCACTACATTGGGTTCGTAGAAGGCGACGGCATCTATAAAGGAACAGCCGATGTGGTGGTTTGCGACGGTTTTGTCGGCAACGTCGCGCTGAAATCCAGCGAAGGTGTGGCGCTCATGATTGGTCACTTCACGCGCCAGGAGTTCACACGGTCTATATTCACAAAGACCGCAGGGTTAATTTGTATGCCGGTGCTGAGAGCGCTGCACAAACGTTTTGATCCGAGGCAATATAATGGAGCCAGCTTCGTGGGCCTGAATGGTATCGTGATCAAGAGTCACGGCAGCGCGGACGTCGTCGCCTTCACGCGGGCAATTACCGAAGCGGCAGCGGAAATTCGCAAGAACGTTCCCAACAGAATTCGTGAGCGCCTGGAGTCGATGCTCTCAGACAAGGAGGTCGTGTGATTTACGCCCGCATTGGCGGCACCGGCAGCTACCTGCCCGAGCGAATAGTCACCAACAAAGAGCTGGAATCCATCGTCGACACCTCCGACCAGTGGATTCAAGAACGCACCGGTATTCGCCAACGCCACATCGTTGCCGACGGAGAGTCGACCTGCGATCTAGCGGAAAGAGCGGCCCGCAGGGCGCTGGAGTCGGCGGACAAGCGTCCCGAAGATATCGACCTCATCATCGTCGGCACCACCACTCCCGACAAGATCTATCCCGCCACCGCCTGCCGTCTGCAGTCGCGGCTGGAGATACCCGAGTGCGCCGCCTTCGATGTGCAGGCGGTGTGCACCGGATTTATTTACGCGCTGGGTATTGCGGAAAAATTCATTCGCACGGAATCGGCGAAGACCGCTCTGGTCATCGGCGCGGACACGCATTCCCGGCTTCTGGACTGGAGCGATCGCACCACCTGCGTGCTGTTCGGAGATGGCGCCGGCGCCGTGGTGCTGGAGGCGTCGGATCAGCCGGGAATTTATTCAAGCCACCTGCACGCCGACGGCCGCTACGAGCCTTTGCTTTACGTGGACGGCGGCGTGCCAAGAGGAAAGGGCGTCGTTTCCGAGGGCAACGCCTACACCAAAATGCGCGGCAACGAAGTTTTCAAAATTGCGGTGCGAACTCTTGGGCGAATCGTCGACGAGGTGCTGGAAGCGAATCAGATGGAGAAATCCGATCTGGACTGGCTGATTCCACACCAGGCGAACATACGCATCATCGAGGCGACCGCGCGCAAGCTCGCCATGCCGATGGAACGCGTCGTGGTGACCATCGAGGATCAGGGAAATACTTCGGCCGCCTCGGTACCACTTGCGCTCGACGTTGCGGTGCGCGACGGTCGAGTCAAACGCGGAGACAAGCTGCTGCTGGAAGCGTTCGGTGGAGGATTCACCTGGGGAGCGGCGCTTGTTAAATATTGATTACAGGTGTCATGGGGTATCTCCAGACGAAGACCGCTGTAGCAGCGAGCTTGCTCGCGACTCCATAAAGCAGGCCATCCGGAAAGGATCGATTTTCGGTCGCTGAACGAACTTCCAGACAGGACATCATGAGTTTCGCATTCGTCTTTCCCGGACAGGGGTCCCAGTCCCTCGGCATGCTTTCCGACATGGCGGCGGAGCACCCGCAGGTCGAGGAGACTTTTGCCGAAGCGTCCCGCGCGCTTGGCTACGACCTGTGGGCGCTGACGCAGCAGGGACCGGAAGAGAGGCTCAATCAGACCGAGCAGACGCAGCCGGCCATGCTGGCCGCCGGGATCGCGGTCTGGAGGACCTGGCGGGCCTGTGGCGGCACTCGGCCGGCGCTTCTGGCGGGACACAGCCTGGGCGAGTACTCGGCTCTGGTATGCGCCGACAGCCTCGACTTCACCACCGCGGTCAAGCTGGTGGCGGCCCGCGGCCGCTTCATGCAGGAGGCGGTGCCGGTGGGTGAGGGCGCCATCGCCGCGGTCCTCGGTCTGGAGGACGCGCAGGTGGTGGAGGCCTGCGAGGATGCAATGAAAGCCCGCCCCGGCGAGGTGGCCTCGGCGGTGAATTTCAACGCGCCCGGCCAGGTGGTGGTGGCTGGGAACGCCGCCGCCGTGAGCCGGGCTTTGGAATCTGCGAAAGAACGGGGCGCCAAGCGCGCGGTCACGCTCCCCATGAGCGTGCCGGTGCACTGTGAGCTGATGCGCCCGGCGACCCAGCGATTGGAGTCAATGTTGGCCGAAGCGGAGGTTCGCGCGCCACAAACCCCGGTGGTGAACAACGCCGACGTGGCCATTGAAACCGACCCTGACGCCATCCGCGACGCGCTGGCGAGACAACTGTTCAGCCCGGTGCGCTGGACCGACACCATTCGAAAGCTCTCACAGGAAGGTGCCGAGATCATCGCCGAATGCGGACCGGGCCGGGTTCTGAGCGGTCTGATGAAACGCATAGACCGGAATTTGAAAGCCCTTTCACTGCACGATCCCGCCAGCCTCAACACGGCCCTGGCGGAACTGGGAGGCTAGGCAATGAAGCTTGACGGAGAGGTGGCCCTGGTCACCGGCGCGACACGCGGTATCGGTGACGCCATCGCGCGAAAGCTCGCGGCCGAAGGTGCCCAGGTCATCGGCACCGCTACCAGCGAAACCGGGGCCGAAAGCATCTCGGCAACGCTTGCAAATGCGGCCCCGGGATCTCGCGGCATGGTGCTAAACGTCAGCAGCAATGAGTCCGTGAACGGCTTGTTTAAGCAGCTCGAATCCGACGCTCTGCTCCCAGGAATTCTGGTCAACAACGCCGGAATCACCCGCGACGGTTTGCTCGCCCGAATGGGCGAAGACGATTGGGACGTCGTCATCGACACCAATCTCAAGGCGCTGTACCGCACCTGCAAGGCCGCGGCCCGTCACCTGATGCGCGCCAGGCGAGGCCGAATCATCAACATAACCTCGGTGGTGGGCGTGATGGGAAATGCGGGGCAGGTCAACTATGCGTCGGCAAAAGCCGGGATGATCGGTTTTACGCGCGCGCTCGCTCGCGAGCTCGCGCCGAGAAACATCACCGTAAACGCGGTTGCTCCCGGATTCATCGACACCGACATGACGCGCGCAATGGCGGACAAGCAGCGCGAGGGGCTGACCGGCCAGATCCCGCTGGGAAGGCTCGGAAGCGGCGAGGACATTGCCAGCACGGTCGCTTTTCTGGCATCCCCCGGCGCCGGATACATCACCGGAGAAGTGATCCACGTCAACGGCGGGCTGTTCATGGGATAATTCACGGAGCCGGTCAAAATAGCGGTTTAAACGTCGGTTTCTGCAGAGATTTGGTGTAATAATCGCTTATCGGGAAATTCCGCCTTGAATCTTGGTTCCATTTTCATAAACTAAGCGCGGGGCTCGGGCAGCCCCGGTTTTTTTGGGGAGGATTTACCGCTGATGAGCACCGTCGAAGAGCGCGTCAAACAGATTGTGGTAGAACAGCTCGGGGTGAAGGAAGAAGAGGTCGGGGGCGACTCTTCTTTCGTCGACGATCTGGGTGCCGATTCCCTCGACACTGTAGAGCTGGTCATGGCTCTCGAGGAGGAATTCAATTGTGAGATTCCTGACGAGGAAGCCGAAAAAATCACTACGGTTCAGCAGGCGATTGATTACATCAACGCCCACACCGAATAACGGTTCAGAAGATCACGAGGCCGCGGTCCGTAGCCCGGGGGATCGCGGCCTTTTGTTTTTTTCGAGACTTAATTAAACATGCGTCGTGTGGTGGTTACCGGTCTCGGGGTCGTGACTTCGCTAGGTCATGACGTCGAAAGCACCTGGCGCAACATCATCGAAGGCAATAGCGGCGTTTCGCCCATAGACATCTTCGATGCAAGCGGCTTCGCCAGCCGAATAGGCGCAACGGTTCGCAACCTGGACATGTCCCCATACATGTCGAACAAAGAGGTGCGCAAGACCGACCCTTTCATTCATTACGGAATCGCCGCCGCCATCCAGGCGATTAATGATTCCGGCCTTAAAGTAACCGAGGAAAACTCCGAACGCATCGGCATCGCTATCGGCTCCGGTATCGGTGGACTGCCCGGTATCGAGAAGGGGCACGCGGCCTACATGGAGGGCGGCCCGCGAAAAATTTCTCCCTTCTTCGTGCCCAGCAACATCATCAACATGATCGCCGGCAACCTGTCGATTCAGTACGGTATCAAAGGACCGAATTACGGCATCGTCACTGCCTGCTCCACCGGCACCCACAATATCGGCGACGCCGCGAGGATGATCGAGCGCGGTGACGTGGACGCGATGATCGCGGGCGGCGCCGAGATGGCCACGTCGCCCATGGGGCTCGGCGGTTTCTCCTCTGCGCGCGCGCTTTCCACGCGCAACGACGAACCGGAAAAAGCCAGCCGGCCTTGGGACAAAGACCGCGACGGCTTCGTGCTCGGCGACGGCGCCGGCGTTGTCATGCTGGAAGAATACGAACACGCCAAGAAACGCGGCGCCGAGATTTACGCCGAGGTCGTCGGCTTCGGAATGAGCAGTGACGCTCATCACATTACCTTGCCCTCCGAAGACGGCGACGGAGCGCGTCGCTGCATGCTGCTGGCGCTCAAGGATGCGGGCATGGCGCCGGAAGAAATCGATTACGTCAACGCCCACGGGACCTCGACGCCGTCAGGGGACGTGGTCGAATCGCGCGCGGTGGAACACGCTTTCGGCGAGCACGCGCGCAAGCTCGCGGTGAGCTCGACAAAATCCATGATCGGGCATCTGCTCGGTGCGGCCGGAGGCGTAGAGGCGGTGTTCTGTGTTCTCTCCATTCGCGACCAGGTCGCGCCTCCGACGATTAATCTCGACAACCCCGGCGAGGGCTGTAATTTGGACTACGTCCCCAACGAGGCGCGGCAGATGAACATCAACGCCGTGATGTCGAACTCGTTCGGCTTCGGCGGCACCAACGGCACTCTGATCTTCACGCGTTTGAGCTGATTCCGCAGTTCTCGAATTCGCGGGACACGCCGGACGGTCGATCGGGTTCCATAGCTTGAGTAGGCGAGCACGATCGGACTCCGGCCGGTCGAAGATCTGGGGCAAATCAGAATCGACGGTGGCCTCGATCCACCCGGCCTTCAGGCGCAAAATCCCCCTCCGATATTGGTTCATCTCTAAAATTTTCGCCGTTGACGCCGCGCTCACTGGGTCTGAAAGCTATACTTCCGTGCATCCTGGGGACTCAAACCTTTGCCGTTGGGACGTGACGCCCAGAGCTGACGCGAGGTTGATTGCCGCTTCGGTATCCGAGCGCGCGCTCGATGCAATCCGGCGTAAAGCGCAGGGCGTGCTGCGCGCATCGGGAGCTTTAGGTTGATACTGGTTAACGGCAAACCCGGTTCAAGCGTGGGGGTAAGCGATCGCGGTTTACAGTATGGTGACGGGTTGTTCGAAACGCTGGCCGTGGTTCAGGGACAGCCGCTTTGTCTGGATCGCCATCTGGCCCGGCTCGCTTCGGGAAGCCATTCGCTGGAGATTCCTCTGCCGGATGAGAACGCGCTTCGAGACGATCTGGCCACAGTGACCAAAGGCGTTGCCCGCGGGGTGGTCAAAATCATTCTCACTCGCGGCGTGTCTGCGCGGGGTTATCGCGCCGCCGCCAACCCTCAGCCCACCCGGATTGTGTCTTCTCACCCGTGGCCTCCGTTTCCCCACGGCAATCGTGTCGAAGGGGTCGCCCTGCGCGTTTGCCGCACCCGACTCTCGATCA
>JBFIYQ010000064.1:0-10153 GCA_041605275.1 Gammaproteobacteria bacterium | reverse complement strand
TTACTGAACAATGAGGCTAGCGATCCGGTTTCACCTCGGACTCTGAATGCCCGCTTGTTGAAGCGGCCGACCAGCGACACATCCACCGGCTGGAGAAAACCTTTGGAGCGAAGCTTCAACTTCTGCAGCTTGATCACGGTCGGACTTCCGGCCCCATGCTCAAGGTAGCTCAGGCGTCCGTTTCTGATATCAACGTTGGATACGTCGATTACGAGCGCGCCCGAACCCGACGAAGAGGGCGTGCTTTCCCACAGGTTCCAGTTGCTTTTTCCGCCAGCGCTCTTTTCCAGATTGAGCTCGGGACGCAGCAACACGATGCGCTTGATTGAGATGGTTCGTGAGAAAAGCGGCAATAGAGCAAGCTCAGCAACGACGCTGTCGGCCCTCATCAAGTTTGCGCGGACTCCCCATTTTGCGTTGGATAACGACACGCCTTCGACCAACAGACGGGGGGCGGGAAAAATCTTGAAAGAGACGTCGCCTTTGATAGAAAGATCTCGCCCGGTGGAGCTTTTAACTACCTTGGCGATGTCGTCGCGAAATTGTCCCGGATCGAGAACGCTGAGATAGGCGTACATGCTGAGCACGGTGAAGGTGATCAGCGCGACGACAAAGAGCAGTGCTTTTGCGAGCGTCCTCATATATCCAGCGGGCATCGTTTTGCCGCTTTTAAAAGAGTATGGTAGGCGTTCCACATGGTTTCAAAACAAGACACGGTTCACACCCCGGCGGGCCGTATCCGGGTGGGCATCAGCAGCTGCCTGCTTGGAGAAGCTGTGCGCTACGACTCGGGACACAAGCAAAACCGCTATATCACCCGGATCTTGGGGCGATTCTTCGACTTCGTTCCCGCCTGCCCCGAGGTCGCTATCGGTCTGGGCATCCCGCGTCCTCCTATCCGGCTGCGGGGAGATCCGGAAAATCCGCGTGCCGTTGGTGTGACGGACTCGACATTTGACGTCACCGAAAAACTGGAGCGCTACGCCCAATCCCGGGTGCAATCCACCCGCGCGTTCAGCGGCTACATTTTCAAACGCGGCTCCCCAAGCTGCGGAATGGAGCGGGTCAAGGTATTCGACTCCAACGGAATGCCGTCTTCGCACGGTGCGGGAATCTTTGCCAGACGTCTGATGGAAGAGATTCCGCTGATGCCGGTGGAAGAGGAGGGCAGACTCACTGATCCAGTGTTGAGGGAGAATTTCATTACCAGGGTATACGTCTACCATCGCTGGCAGCAGATGCGAGAAAAGGGCGTTACCGCCGGGCGGCTGGTCGAGTTTCATACTCGACACAAGATGCTCATTCGCGCCCACGGTGAGGTGGGTTATCAGCGACTCGGACGACTGGTAGCGGAAGCGGGAACACGTGAGATAGGAGAGCTCGCTGACGAGTACCTGGACACGCTCATGAAGACGATGAGGCGGCCCGCCACGCGAAAGCAGCACAGCAACGTGCTCTCTCACCTGGCCGGCTACCTCAAGCGTGATATTGATCGCGGCGACAAGGCGGAACTGGTGAGACTTATAGATGAGTACAGACAGGGTCGCGTGCCGCTGGTGGTTCCCATCACCATGCTCAAGCATCACTTCCGAAGATGCCCGGACCCTTACATCGGACACCAGTTCTATCTGGAACCGCACCCGGAAGAGCTTCAGCTTCGCAACTTCATCTAGCCCAAGATTCCGCGCTTTAAACCAATGAGCGAGACCTCAATCGTCTGGTTCAGACGAGACTTGCGCGTCGACGACAACCCGGCGCTCAGCGCCGCCGCCGCCAGAGGCGCGGTGCTGCCCGTATACATTTACGCGCCGCGGGAGGATGGGCCGTGGCCGGCCGGCGCGGCGAGCCGCGCCTGGCTTCACGAATCGCTCACCCGTCTCGCCGAACGGCTCGAGCAGCTCGGATTGAAGCTCAACGTTTTCCGAGGCGATTCGCTTGAAGTTTTAAAACAACTGATAGGTGAGACCGGCGCCGATGGGCTCTACTACAACCGGCTTTACGAACCGGAGATCCTTGCCCGGGACAAAAAAATCGAGACCGCATTGAGAGCACAAGGGGTTGAAGCTCGAAGCTACAAGTCGGCACTGCTGTTCGAGCCCCACGAGATCGAGAACCAGTCGGGCAAGCCGTTTCGCGTATTCACGCCGTTTTACCGGCACTGCTTAGCCCGGATTTATGACGCAGATGCTGGCCTCACGCCGACGGGTCTGCGTCCGGCTGCGAAGCCACCGCAGGAGACCCTCCGGATCGATGCCCTCGAACTGCTGCCGGCGCACCCCTGGGCCGAAGCCGTGCTCTCCGCCTGGACGCCCGGCGAGGACGGCGCCCGGCGGGAGCTCGAAGTTTTCCTGGAATCCGCGCTGAATCGTTATCCCAGAGACAGGGACATCCCGGGGGTCCGCGGGGTCTCCCGTCTCTCTCCCCACCTTCACCACGGCGAGGTGAGCCCGAGAAAGGTGTTTTCGGCCGTTCGCGAGGCGGAGGCACAGGGAGTCCCGTCCGATCGTCAGGGCGCGGAGGCCTTTCTACGCCAGCTCATCTGGCGCGAGTTTGCCGCCCATCTTCTGTTTCATTTTCCCTCGCTGACTGAAAAGCCCTTCGACAAGCGCTTCGAGCATTTCCCCTGGCGTGACGATGAAGCGGGCTTCGCCGCCTGGACCTGGGGGCTGACCGGCTACCCGATGGTGGACGCCGGGATGCGGGAGCTTTGGTCCACGGGCTGGATGCATAATCGGGTGCGCATGGTGGTGGCATCTTTTCTCACCAAGCATCTGCTGATCCACTGGCACTCGGGCGCGCGCTGGTTCTGGGACACCCTGGTGGACGCCGATCTCGCCAACAACACCCTGGGATGGCAATGGACGGCGGGCTGCGGCGTGGACCCGGCGCCTTACTTCCGGGTTTTCAATCCCGTTGCCCAGGGCGACCGTTTCGACCCCAAAGGACGATACGTGCGTCGCTGGATCCCGGAGATCGCCTCCCTGCCGGATCGCTTCCTCCACCGCCCCTTTGAGGCCGGCGCCGGCGTGCTTGCCCAGGCCGGGGTTCGGCTTGGCGAGAACTACCCGCGGCCGCTGGTGGAGCACAAGGCGGCCAGGGAACGGGCGCTCGCGGCCTACGACCGCGTCCGGGCCGGCTGAAGACGGCTCGGCCCGAGAGGCCTGGTCCGGGGCCGAATATATCGTGCTAATATATTTCGGCCCGATATAAACCCGTCACGGAAGCCATGGACGTCAAGACCATCTGCCTCGGGGTGCTCACCCTGGGCGACATGACCGGCTATGAGATCAAGAAGCGCTTCGAGCGTGGCTTCAGCCATTTTTTTGTCGCCGGTTTCGGCTCCATCTACCCCGCCTTGAACGCACTTAGCCGCGACGGACTGGTCAGCCAGACGGACGTGGCGCAGAGCAAGCGCCCGGACAAGAAGGTCTACAGCATCACCCCCGAAGGTCGCGCCCTGCTGATGGAGGCTCTGCTCAACACGCCGCCCCGCCACAAGGTGAGGTCGGAGTTCGCGGTGCTGCTGTACTTCGCTCACCTCCTCCCTACGGATCGTCTGGCGGCGCTGCTCGACGAGCGCGCCCGGGACATCGAGGCCATGCTCGGAAATATCGACGTCTTCGAGCGGGCCGAGCTGCCCTCACCCAGCCGGGAGATGGTCGCCGGTCTAGGCAGGGCCGCCCTTAAAGCGCAGCTCGACTACATCCGGGAGCGCCGCGACTGGCTGTTGCGCGAAATCGATCGATATCAAGAGCCCCGCGATCCCTCGCTCAAGCGGGCGGCATCGGGGCGATAAGGAACACTTATGCTCAACCCGACGTCATTGCTGAACCACACGAAGGGATTGGATAACGCTGCCGGCAAAGGCTTCGCCGGGGGATGGATTTTGCCGCGCGCCTCCGTTTTCGCGGCGGCTTTAATTGTGATGGCGCTGATCGCCGGCTGCGCGTCCACTGGAGAACTTGCAAATCCGCCAAGAGTAAGCCTCGCCGGCTTACGCCTGGCGGAAGTGGGCCTGGTCGAGCAGCGCTACGCCGCCAGGCTTCGGATCCAGAACCCCAATGACGCCAGCCTCAGCGTGCGCGGCATGGAGTACACCATCTATCTAAATGATCGCAAATTCGCCGACGGCGTAAGCGATCGCAATTTCAGCGTGCCCGGTTACGGCGAGAAGCTCATCGATGTGAATCTGACCAGCACGGTGCTGAGAGTGTTCGAGCAGTTTAAGAATCTGAGCAACCGCGAGTCGCAGGTGTTTCGATATCGAATTGCCGGAAGCCTGAGTCTCACGGGGCTCCGGACGAGTATTCCCTTCAGCCATGAAGACGCAATCGATCTCTCCGCCGGCGCCGGCGGATGATTGGGGCCAAGGGGTTAGGGGCGAAGATTCCGTAAACGACCATGGGGCAAACGTTAAGCGCAAAGATCCGCGCGATCCCCGATTTTCCCAAGCCGGGGATCGTGTTTCGCGACATCACCCCTTTGATGGCGGATCCCGACGCGCTCAGGCTCGCAGTGGCGCAGCTGATCAAGCCGTTCCAGGGAGACGGGGTCGACGCCGTCGCCGGCATGGAGGCTCGGGGCTTCATTTTCGGCAGCCTCGCCGCCTGGGAGCTCGGCGTCGGATTCGTGCCGTTGCGAAAGCCGGGAAAGCTCCCCTGCGAGGTTCAAAGCGAAACGTACGAGCTGGAGTACGGCTCCACCGCCCTGGAGATCCACACCGACGCGGTGAAACCTGGCCAACGGGTTCTGCTTATGGACGACCTCATCGCCACCGGCGGCACCGCGGCGGCGAGCTGTCAGCTGCTGGAAAAAGTCGGCGCCGAGATTGTGGGCTGCGCCTTTCTCATTGAGCTCGACGACCTCGGGGGCCGGAATCAACTGTTGGGCCGGCGGGTGCACACGCTGGTGCACTTTTAGCGGGCTCGTTTCTACAGATGACAGTCATCAATGCAGCTTCGAAGCCAAACCCGGGTGATGTGACGAACCGGGCGCATGGTAACGACTCTAAAAGAGTGCTTGCCGCCCGCGCCGCAGGATCTGCCGGCGTCGCACCGTCCGCTGGCACTGAAACATGATGCCCAAGGCTGAAAAAAAACCCGCGCGCTTGTGGCTGCTGCCATGGTGGCTTTTGTTTGCGGCAACGGCAGCTCACGCTCAGGGTCAGAACGGTCCGCCCCCGGCGCCGGTGGTGGTTCAGGTTGCTGAAGTTCACGCCCTGGCACCGGTCACCTGGTATCCCGGAACCATCATCAGCCGCAACAAGGCAAAGCTCGCCGCCGAGGTCGCCGGACGCGTGGTGTCCGTCGCCCAGGTGGGCGCCCGACTGGTGGGTGGCGACGTGGCCGCCCGCCTGGACGACGCGCTGCTCAGGCAGACCCTTGCCGAGAACCTGGCGGCGGTGGCGCGGGAGGAGGCTCGCCTGGTGTACCTCAACGCCGAGGTCACGCGGCTCAAGCGACTGGTAACGCAAAACACCGCCGCCCTAAGTCAGCTGGAGGAGGCGACGGCAAATCTGGGCGTCGCCCGCAGCGAGCTGGCGGCGAACCAGGCAAGGGTTCAGCTCACGCGCGAACGGCTCCAGCGGACCGTGCTGAAAGCGCCATTCTCTGGGGTGGTGGTAGAGCGGCTGTTGGAGCCGGGTGAATGGGCGGACGAGGGCGCCGCCATTTTACGCCTGGTGGACGCCCAGGAGCTGGATGTCCAGGCCTGGGTGCCGGTTCAGGCGCTCAAATTCGTTTCGGAAAGTACCGAGCTCAGACTCAAAGCCAACCCCGCCGAAGCGACGGGCACGGTGCACACCATCGTACCCGTGGGCGATGAGCGATCGCGCCTTTATGAGCTGCGCATCTCGGCTCCCGGGGTGCAGTGGCCGGTGGGTCAGGACCTTCGCGTGGCGGTGCCCTCGGCGATGCCCCGTGAGGTAGTGGCGGTACACCGGGACGCGCTGGTCTTGAGGCGCGACGGCACCGTGGTTTACCGAATTGGCGAGGATGGCGCCGCCGAGCGGGTCGAGGTGGAGACCGGCATCGCTTCGGGAGATCTGATTGAAGTGAGCGGCATCAACCCAGGAGACCGGGTGGTCACCCGGGGCGGCGAACGACTGCGGTCGGGCCAGAAGGTCATGGTGATCACCCCCAACGGAGCGCCATAGATGGGCTGGACCAAGGCCGCGCTTTCCAATCCCGTGGCCACCCTGGTGGCCGTGCTGCTGGTGATTCTTTTCGGCGCCTTGAGCCTCGAGCGCCTGCCGGTTCAGCTCACCCCCGAGGTAGAAAAACCCGAAATTACCATCCGCACCGACTGGCGAGCCGCGGCGCCGGAGGAGGTGGAGGCGGAGATCATCGAGCCCCAGGAAAAGGTCTTGAGGGGGCTGCCCGGCATGACCGAGATGCTCTCCAAGGCGCAGCGCGGCCAGGGAGAGATCACCATCAGCTTCGCCGTCGGCCACGACCTGGGAAGGGGCCTTTTAGAGGTGCTCAACCGGCTCAACCGCGTGGCGCGCTATCCCGACGACGCCGACGAGCCGGTCATCAGCACCGTGGGCGGG
Source organism: Gammaproteobacteria bacterium (assembly GCA_041605275.1). GTDB lineage: Bacteria > Pseudomonadota > Gammaproteobacteria > HK1 > HK1 > CAMYJH01. Next base: position 3,603 of record JBFIYQ010000064.1, on the reverse strand, counting down.
CGCTCCCGCGCCATCGCCTGGTTCATCCTGAAACCTGTCAACGGCAACGGTCGCGACATTCAGAGCTATCAGGATTACGTGGAGGAAGTGGTCCAGACGCGCTTCGAGCGTGTCCCCGGAGTTGCGCGCTCGGAAGTTCGGGGTGGACGCGAGCGGGAGGTTCGCATCACCTTCGATCCCTACCGGGCGGCGAGCCTGGGTGTAGAGCTGCCCCAGGCCGCCAGCCTCGCCGGCAGGAACGAGGACGTCTCCGCGGGCGAGGCCAACGTCGGTAAGCGGCGCTTCACCCTGCGTTTCACCGGCGCATTCGACGCCAAGCAGCTGGGAGAGCTGGTGCTGGAATGGCGCGACGGCCGCCCGGTGATGTTGAGAGACATTGCCGACATCGAAGTGCGCATGGTGGATCGCAAGAGCTTCGTCATCACCAAGGGCGAGCGCGCCATGGCGGTCAACGCTCACCGGGAGATCGGCGTCAACGTGCTCGACGTGATGAACGGACTCAAGCAGGCGGCGGCGGAGCTCTCCGAGGGACCGCTCAAGCGCGCCCGACTGTCTTTCGAGCAGGTCTACGACGAAACCGTCTATATCTATCGCTCCATCGAGATGCTGAGCGGAAACCTGGGTCTGGGGATCTGTCTCGCCATCGGCGTCCTGTGGTGGTTCCTGAGGAAGTTCCGCGCCACCCTGATCGTGGCCATCGCGATACCGGCGTCGATACTGTCCGCCTTTCTGGTTCTCGACGCGACCGGCCGCACCTTGAACGTCATCTCGCTGGCGGGGCTCGCCTTCGCCGTGGGCATGACCCTGGATGCCGCCATCGTCGTTCTGGAAAACATCGTGCGTTTAAGAGAGAAGGGCGAGCCCGGACCGGTGGCCGCGTTGAAAGGGCCGACCCAGGTGTGGGGCGCGCTGCTCGCCTCCACCGCCACCACCGTGGCAATTTTCTTGCCGGTGGTGTTCCTCGAGGACGAGGCGGGCCAGCTGTTTGCCGACCTGGCGCTCACCATCGCGTCCGCCGTTGTCGCCTCGCTAATCTTTTCGCTCACCGTGATCCCGACCGCGGCGCAAACCTGGCTGAGCCGGGTGGACCTCAAAGACAACCATGCGAGCTGGTGGCGTGGCATGACCCGCGGCATCGTTCATCTCACCGACACGCCCATTCGTCGCGCCGTCTGGATCATCCTGCTCGTCAGCCTGCCTCTGGGATTGAGCGTTTGGCTCATGCCCAAAGCCGACTACCTGCCGGAAGGTAACCGCAATCTGGCCTTCGCCTTCATCATTCCGCCCCCCGGGGTCAACATCGACCACATCGAAAAGGAGATGGGCGACGTAATCGCCGCGCGCATCGCGCCTTATTTAAACGGTGAGAAAGAGCCCAGGGTAAAGCACTACTTCTTTGTCGCCTTTCCCCGCGGCGTATTCATGGGCGTTCGCGCCGAGGACGACAAGCGCATCGGCGAGCTTGTTCCCGTATTGAATGAGGTGATCCACGGTTTCCCGGACACGCTGGCCTTCGCCAAGCGGCTGTCGCTGTTCGGCGGCTTTGGCGAGGGCCGCACCATCGACCTCAACCTTCAGGGCCGCAACCTGGAAACCGTGATGCAGGCAGCGCAAGTGGCCTTCGGCACCATTGCCAGGGTGATGCCCAACGCCAACGTGCGGCCTTTTCCGGATCTGGAGCTGGCCGAGCCCGAGCTTCGCCTAGTACCCGACGAGCGGCGCATCCGTGAGGCGGGCTGGAACCGGGAGACCATGGCCCTGGTGGCGAGGGCGCTGGGCGAGGGCTTGTTCGTGGGCGATTACTTCGACGGCGAGGACCGACTGGACATAATCGTCAGGGTGCAGCCCTGGGATACGCCGGAGGACCTGGCTGCCATACCGCTGGCGACGCCAGAAGGGGGGGTGCTGCCGGTAGGAGAGCTGGCGCGGGTGCAGCGCACTGCCGGTCCCAACGAGATCCGGCGACTGGATCGCCGGCGCACGGTAACGCTCCAGGTCACGCCCCCGGAAAACGTGTCACTGGAGGAAACCCTCAAGGTTCTGAAGACCGAGGTGTCTCCGGTGGTGGACGGCTTCCTGCCGGAGGACGGCGAGATCCGGTACACCGGCACCGCGGACAAGCTGGAGACCGCGCTCAAGGAAATGGGCGGAAGCTTCGCTCTGGCAGTCGCCATCCTGTTTCTGCTGATGGCGGCGCTGTTCCGGTCTTTTATCGACAGCCTGCTGGTGCTGCTGGCCCTGCCGCTGGCCACCGTCGGCAGCGCAACCGCTCTGCACATCATGAACAAATGGCTGGGTATCTTTCAGCCCATGGACCTGCTCACCATGGTGGGCTTCATCATTCTTCTCGGACTGGTGGTTAACAACGCCATCCTTCTGGTGCACCAGACAAGGGCCGCGGAGCGCGAGGGACTGTCCCGTCGCGACGCGGTGGAGGACGCGGTCAGCCGCAGGCTTCGTCCGATTCTTATGACCACCCTCACCAGCATTTTCGGAATGCTGCCGCTGCTGGTTGTCCCGGGCGCCGGTACCGAGCTCTACCGCGGCCTCGCCGCCGTAATTATCGGCGGCATGTGCGTCAGCACCGCCTTCACTCTGGTCCTGCTTCCGAGCCTGCTGCGAATCGGGGAGGGGGCGCGGCTGGGCGCCGAGGCAACGCCCCCATCGGAGGACGTCTCCCCGTCGCCGGCGAGCTAGCAATTGAAAAGATCCAGTTTCCGCCCATACGTTCTGTTTGCTGCTTGTGCTTTGTAGCGAGGATGTAACCACCGGGTCAGCCGGACGTAGGCAGTCTCGACAAAAACTTAAGCGCGAGTAAAGGAAAACCAGTGACAGGAGGTCACCAAATGAACCCAACCCGCCGCGCCCCCGTCGCGGGCGTTAGCGATAACGCTGAAGTCAACCAGGTCGAAATTATCCGCTTGCTGTCACAGAGATTTGGTGACGGCCTGATCTATCTGGCGGACGACACCGACCAGGAAATCCTGCGCCGAGCGATGGAAAGCGGGCTGGTCAGCCCCGACGGCCATCTCACCACCGCCGGCTACCGTGTTTTGAAACGCAGCGCCCGGGACTGAAGCGGAACTCGACGCTCCCAGGCCGCGATTGCGGCCGGATGGTGGGACCGCGGCGCCGACTCGGGGGCCGGGGTTTCGGCGGATCGCTATGCGGCAGAAACCGAACCGCCAGCCACCGCATCGCCAGGTAACCGGCGTCATTTATTCGCCGTCGGGCCTCGCGCCAGCCCCGCGTATCCGTTCCGCGTCTGCGGTAATTTTCGCTCCAGTATTCGCGAAGCGATCACCGTTCTCAAAATCTGCGCCGTCCCTCCTCCGATGGTAAACATCCGGGCGTCGCGAACCATGCGTTCCACCGGCAGATTCCTGGAGTAGCCGCGCGCGCCGAAGACCTGCAGCGCGTCGTTGGTCACGCGAATGGCCATCTCGGAGGCGAATACCTTGGCCTGGGCCGCAAGTTTCGGATCGGGAAAGGGTTCAGTGCTAAAGGCCGCCTGATAAATAAGCAGCCGCGCCGCTTCAATCTGGGTGTCCATATCCGCCAGCATCCACTGGATGCCCTGGAACTCGCAGATGGGACGCCCGA
>JBFIYQ010000063.1:0-10196 GCA_041605275.1 Gammaproteobacteria bacterium | reverse complement strand
GAATCGAAGTTGGCCTGCATCATCCGGGTCATGCCCTCTGCGTCAATTTCCTTGACTTCGGCCACACCGCTAATAATGCGCATGCGGTTAGCAGTCTCATCGGTGATCACCAGTAGCTCGCGCTCGGCCACGGTGAAGCGCCAGAATCCCGAACGCCCTTCCGCGTTTGCGTCGATCTTGCGGATGATGGTCTCCAGGCGATCGTTGTTCATGACTACGGCTTGGTCGCAGGCGCATTCCGGCGGCGTGGGTTCCGCGGCGAACACAGCAGTTCGGGCGAGGAAGCAGAATAGAGCCAGAATGCCGATCAGCGGGGTCAGTCGATTGAGCAAGCGCATGATGTTGCCTCCGTGGTGAGGAAGTCCGGGCGCAACCGGCCCATGCGTCAAAGAATAGTTCCCGATGGGAAGTTGATCAGGCAGCTCAAGACTCGGCTAGCTCGACCACTAGACCATGGCCCGCCACCCGCGGGATGATGATTCTGTTCTTCGCGCGCCGCCACTCGACGCCGCCGCGCTCTAGACACGCCTGCGCCGCCCCCAGGTTCGCCACCCGGACCGCGGCTGACACGAAGCGCGTGTTCCTGTCGAAGTCGTCAGCGGCCGACTCGGCGAAGCGCGCAAACGCGACGGCGGGGGTAATCACCTCGATTTTCCCCAGCGCGGAAAGGATCTCGAGCCGGTCGCCGTCGGAGCGAACGCAGCCGGCGCCAAAAAGCTGCTGAAAAAATGCCGCATGGCTAGCCGGTGCTTCCGCTGCAAGAGTGACACCGGAAAAATCCAGGGCGCCGTTGTCGTGGCGCTGGTACTCCGGCATCCAGAACGCTTCCGGCGCATGCTGCTGGCAGCAGAAAAATATTGCGTCCGGCATCTTTTCGTTTATGACGAAGGCAATGGTAAATGCCACCTTCGCCTCGCTGCCGTCGGGAAGCGTTGCAGCGCGCTCGAAATAGACCGGCTCGAAGGTCTTGAGACCCGCTTTACGCCATCGCGCCTCGTCGGCGCGGGCGTCTTCGCTGGAGATCACCAGCATCGACATGCCTTCCTGGCGGGAGAGAAAATCGGCGTTGTGGGCGGCGAAGCTGAAACGGTCATCAGCATGGGGCGGAATGCGTGCAGGATCCGTCACCGCGAGCAGCTCGATGAAGCTCGAGCCCATCTGAGCCAGGCTGTTTCCCGTTCCGAAGGGATGCGTCGCCGGCGGCGTCAGGGTGAATCCCATGGCGCCGAAATGTTCGCGCGCCTCCTCCAGATCGCGCACGCACAGTACGATGTGATCGATTCCCGGCGGCGGCGACACGCTGCGGCTATCTCTGCCGATCGACATCCGCCTGGTAAAACGGGGCCGTCGACGGCTCCAGCGGAGCGCGACCGCGAATCGCGTCCGACAGCTTCTCCGCCAACATGATGGTGGGCGCATTCAGATTGCCGCTGACGATGCTCGGCATGATCGAGGCGTCCACAACCCGCAGGGCATCGATCCCGTGCACCCGAGCTTCACCGTCTACCACCGCCATGTCGTCGATACCCATCTTGCAGGTGCACGACGGGTGGTAAGCGCTCTCGGCCTTCGCGCGCACAAAGGCATCGATTTCCGCGTCTGATTGAACATCGTCGCCGGGCGCCAGCTCGTCGCCGCGGAATTCGTCGAATGCGGACTGAGAAAAGATCTCCCGGGTCAGGCGCACACCGGCTCGCATTTCATTCCGGTCGCCCTCGGTCATCATGTAGTTGAATAAAATCTCCGGCGGCTCTGCCGGGTCGCCGGAGCGAAGCTTGACGTGGCCCGTGCTGGTGGGGCGCATAGGCCCGACATGGGCCTGATAACCGTGACCGCCGGCGGGGCTGCTTCCGTCGTAATTGATTGCGATGGGTAGGAAATGGTATTGCAGATCCGGGTGCGGCACGCCCGCGCGGCTGCGGATGAATCCGCCGGCTTCGAAATGGCTGGAGGCGCCATCGCCGCTTTGAAACAGCAGCCATTGAATGCCGATGAGTAGTTTTCTCAGCGGATTCATTGCCCGGTAAAGAGAAATGGGCTGGGTGCAGGCGTGCTGGACGTAGATTTCCAGGTGGTCCTGCAAATTCTGGCCGACGCCCGGAAGATCCTGGAAAACCGGGATACCGAGCTTTTTGAGCTCGCTGGTGTTTCCGACCCCCGAAAGCATCAGCAGCTGAGGGGAGTTGATCGCACCTCCGCTCAAAATCACCTCGCGTTCTGCTCGGGCGATCTTGCGCGTGCCGCGCTGCACATATTCGACGCCCACGGCGCGTTTACCTTCGAACAGGATCCGGGTGCAGTAGGCGCGGGTTTGCACCTCGAGCTTTGGTCGGGACATCGCCGGCCGCAGGTAAGCCATTGCGGCGCTCCATCGCCTGCCGCGGTAAACGGTCATATCCATGGGGCCGAAGCCCTCCTGCTGGTAGCCGTTCATGTCCTCGGTGTACGGATAGCCGGCCTGAACGCCTGCCTCGATGAAGGCCGGGAACAGCGGATTGGTGCAAGCTCCGGTGGCGACCCTCAGCGGGCCGTCGTCGCCGCGGTAATCGTCGCCGCCTTTTTCCCGGGTCTCGGCTTTTCTGAAGTACGGCAGGCAGTGCGCGTACGACCATTCCGATAGGGCGTTGCCTGCCCAGCGCTCGTAGTCCAGGGCGTTGCCGCGCACGTAGGCCATTCCGTTGATGGAAGACGACCCGCCGAGAACTCGTCCTCGCGGACAATACATTTGTCGCCCGTCCATCCACGGCTCGGGAGCGCCATGGTAGTACCAGTTGAAGCGATCGTTGGCCAGCGGGAATGAAAACGCAGCCGGCATATGAATGAAGATGCTTCGATCCGCCGGCCCGGCTTCGAGCACCAGAACGTCCAGTTCCGGGTCCTCAGTCAGCCGGTTTGCCAGCACGCAGCCGGCCGAGCCGGCGCCGATGATGACGTAGTCGAAGCTGTTCGATTTCATGTGGTGATCAGAACGCCCGTAGAGAACGTAATGCGCTCGAGCGCGCCGGCGGAAGGAAGCCGAGCGCGACTCAACGCAGCCATGCCAATTCTAACCTTGGGAAGCTCTGAAGTATTCAGAGCTTCCGCGGCACAGGCATGTACCGCCGTTTTCGGCAGCTGCAAGATGGTGAAAACGTTAGCGAAGCGAAAATCGCACTTTTTGTTTTGCGACTCTGAAAAATTCACGGATGAATTTTTCAGAATTTCCCTTGGAGGTTCAGGAATTCTTGATTCCGGAAAGGCCTTCTTTCCAGTAATCGAACTCCGCCATGATCCAGTTGAAATGACGGGACAGCCCAACCAGATTCGGGAACAGCGTCTGGCTGTTAATGCCGTACTGATTGAGCTCGAACAGCAGCTCGGTTCGATAGCTTTTATCGATAATAATCTTCTCGAGCTTGTCCGCCGGTGTCATTCCCGCCTCCAGCGACAGCGTCGAGGGGCCGTGATGGGTAAACAGGCCGATGACCCGGGAAACGCGGCCGCTCACGCGCGTCGGCGTGAACTGGGTGATCCCCTGCCGTTCGAAGGGCGACTTGGCGTTCAGATCGCTCAAGATGTTGTTGGTCTTAAAGCACCAGATGACGGACTCGCCGTAGCCGGGCTCCATCACCGCAAAATAGGCGGCGGCAAGCGGCTTCGCGGTCCAGTCCATCAGGCGGGTAGCAAAGCCGTGGTGCTGGGCAATGGCCAGCCAGTTCCAGTCGTCGGCGGGGCGCTCGTCGGTTTCCACGTGTTGGAGCGCCTCCGCCTTCCACCGCTTGAAGAAGATCTGGTCGTGCCCATCCGCGAACGGCGGCCGGCCGGCTCTCGGCACCAGGGGCCAGTCGGGGTCGGCGTGACCGCGATATACCCAGCCCGCATCCCGGCGATGGATCCCCAGCGCCTGGTGAAGCTCGGCAAAGGACTTGACCCGATATTCCGTCATGCTGCGGTTCTGACTGCTCATGCGTTGCCTTGAAGCATAGTCCACCACCGGTGGCGTGGAGCGCAGAGTCATGTGCGGCAGCGACTGAGCGCAAACGCGCGCTCCACTCGCCGCCGCGGCGTTGAGTCAAGGCGTATGAATCTTCTTTGTCCGCGTTCCGCGACTCACTGGGCGCAAGCGCGTCGGAACGTGCACGCCTGGCGTTGCCTGCTAACGGGTTTCGAGCGCAGACGGCGCGGCCTCAGCCGAGTTCGCGCACCAGCCGGAATCCGGTTACGGAATCCGCGCCGCCGTCGTGGGAACGCTCGCTGTCGATGCCGCAGCTGGGAAGCGGATCCTCGAAGGCGCCGCCTCGCGCCACCACGCGACCGCTGCCGGCGATCGCCCACTCCTGGGCGTTGCCGACGGCGTTCACCAGGCCCCAGCCGTTGGCTTCGCCGAAGGTGGCGCTGACCAGCGAACGGCCGATGGGCATGCCGAGGGATAAGGTGCCGCCCTGGGAGCTGATCAGGCCCGCGGTCAGCGCGCTTCCGCCTTTTGGCCGGCAGTTGATCGCCCGGGAGGGCAGCTCGCCCGCCGCGGCCGCGGCGTGACGCCACTCGCGTCGACTCGGCAGGCGGTAAACCACCGGCCGCCTGGAAGCCGCCGTGGCCTGTCTGGAAAGCCAGTCGGCGTAGCGCTTCGCCTCCGCCAGCGAAATGCCGGTGACGGGCAGCTTGTCGTTTCGGACGGCCTTCGGGCCGCAGGCACCGGTGGCGGCGCAATAGCGGTTGTATTCGGCAACGCTGACCTCGTACTTTCCGATGGCAAATGGTCGATCCCCAGCCGAAGCGGCGGGCACCACGACCATCAGCGGTGCTCTCATCCCGCCGGGAAGCGGATCGAAACAGCTGCCCCCCAGCTCCCTGCCCTCTCCGGCGAGATCGGGGAGGCAGGTTCCGGGTTCGCGGTCGACGTAATTAACCCGATCGAACTCCGGGTTGTCGAACCACAGCGCCTTGACCTCCCGATAAGCCGCAAGACGCATCTCCCGGCTCCTGAGCGACCCGGTCTTCACACGGGCGACAAAGGTCTTGTATTTCCGCTTCGCCTGCGCCTGTTTCAGCGCGATGTCGCGTTTGAGTGCGGCATATTCCGGCAATCCGCCGATGGTCTTACGGTCATTTTCCAAGGTGACGGCCGCCCGGGTCAGCCTGCCGGAGTCGATGAGCTTTCGCGCTTCTAAAATGGACGACGGCGGAAGCGCGCGGGCGAGTCGCTTGAGTTCTGAATCGTCGGGCAGAAGCGCTGTCATCTGGTCGGCCAGGCGTCGCGCCGCCAGCGGGTCGCGCTGTTGCTCCGCTTGGATGCGCTGAAATACCGCTTTGGTTACTGCGTTTCGCATCGAGGCGTCCGAATCAGGAAACAGACGCGAGAATTCAGCCATTCTCGCGGTTAGTTTCGAGGCGTCGACGTTCTTCGCCGACAGCTCACCGATGATTGCCGTCACGCGCCGGGAGGCAAGATCGGATCGAATCACATCAATCTCATGGGGAAACTGCCGCGCGAGAGTTTTTATATCGTTTTCGATCGATGCAACGTCCAGCGGTTTCGTCGCTTCGAGGCGCGACCTAAGTGAAAAGATAAGTGCGCGCTGTTCAAGCGCTTCGCGGTAACGAGCATGGGCGTCGCTCAGCTCGGTCGACGCCCATCCGGCATCGATCGCCGCCGAGGCGATTCTCGCCGCCGATTCGTAGTCGGCCTTGCCGGCGTAGGCCTCGCCAAGCCCGGCGTAAGCATCGCCGATGATGGCGACGCTTTGTGCGCCGATTTCTGCGTTTCTGTCGGCAATTTCCTTCATGCGATCGAGGTCGTCTTCGGCGTCCTTTGCTCTCCCGTCCGCCAGGGCCGCCGCAAAGTCCTCCTGGAGCACCTCGAATTCCACCAGATCGCGCTGGTACTCGCGGCGCATCCGGTTTTTGTTCGCGGCCGTCTCGAGCGCCTCAGCCGCCTCCTGCATCTCCGCGCTACCAGGGGACACCATCCGAGCGCGCGCGATCCAGTTGCGCCCGGAGTCATAGCGCTCGTCCGAGGCCGCTTCGGAAGCCTGTGAAAGCAGAAAAGCGATTACGTCCCGCCGCAGCTGCTCGAGGCGGGGATCACCCGGTGGAAGTACGGCGGTGAAAGCTCGGATTCCGATCACCGCGTCGGTGGTCCATCCGATTTCGCTTCTGGACGAGGCCACGTGGTGCGTCAGGGTTTCCAGGCCGCCGGCATACAGGTCCTCTTCTGCTGCGGCGGAATCCGCCGGAGCCGCCGACCGGGCGGCGCTCAGGCGCGAGCGCGCTGCGGTCAGGTAGGCGCTGTCGAGAAGCGGCGCGTTTGCGGCCAGGAGAGCAGCGGCATCTTCCAGGCTTGCCGATTCCAACCTGTCGTCGAATGCGCTCTGGAACAGTTCCTGATGGCGCTTTCCCAGCGACAGCGCGAAGGCGTCATTTGGATCCAGCACCGTAAGCGTCACCAGATCGCGCTTTATGGACTGAAAACCTTTAAGGGTTTCGAGATCTGGCTTCGCAGCGTCCAGGCGCGCCCGCAGCTCGGCACCCAACCGATCGCGCTCTGCTTTTTCCGCCAGTGAGGCGCGTCGTCCGCGAAGCCTCGCCAGCTCGGAATCTTTCGGTGCGTAGCCGAGACCGGCAATGATGTACCGCTCGGCGGCGTCGAACTCTCCCGCCTCGAGAAACTGACGCGCCAGCTCGGTGACGCGATCATTGAGTCGCGCGTCGCTCATAAGGCGATGCTCCGGCATGAGTCCGGACAGATCCGCCACCACGTCCGAAATGTCCCGGTCGCCGTCCACGGGAACAATGGCGCCGAGCTCGAGCAGGCGCTCGTACTCCTCCTCCAGCTCCGCGACCAGAGCGTTGCGCCGGCGTTCGAGTGAGTTTCGAATGGTGAGCACGGACGCCGAGTTCGGCAGCAGCGCGTCTAGCTTCTGGAACTCCGCCCACGCGCCTGCGTAGTCGAGCTTGTTTGAGTCGGGGTCGAAGGCAGCGTCGATTCGCGTTCGAAAATTCTTCAGGACGGCCTGGCGCACTGACGGGTAGCCAAAGAAATCCTGCTGCCAGTCCGGGTCCAGCTTTGCGACCAGGGCAAGCACCAGATCGAGATTTTCACCCTCGGCGCTTTCCACCGCCGCGGTCATGGCGTCGATAGTGCGCTGATCCCGCAGCACCCTGCGCTGCTGGCCTGGCGAATCAATCGCCGTGATACGCGCAATGCCCATTTGAAGCTTCGCCGGCTCGCCTCCCTCAATCTGAGCAATGATCGAGGCGTTTTCCCGGGCGCGAACGAGATCCAGCATTGGGTTCCAGGTCAACGCGCCGATGATCAGCGCAGCCGCAATCCCGCCGCCGACATACGTCGCCGTTTTCTTCTTTCGCGGACGGATGTCTTGCAGAAACTCCTCCACGCTGGCCGTTCGGTCTTCGCGTTTGAACGCCAGCCCTTTTGCGAGCCCGCGATTCTGCCGCTTGTTCAGCTTTGCGACGTACGGCACTTCGAGCCCCAGTGACATGGCCTTGTCTGCCCTTTGTCTTCCGAAGGGATGTTTCCCGGTGAAGAGCTGGTACGTCATGATGGCGAGAGCGTATATGTCGTCCCGCGGGTCCGGCTCCATCCCGTCGAACATTTCCACCGTGGCATAGGCGGGCGTGATCGCGCCGAGCTTTCCGGGATCGAAAAGCGTCCGCTCTCCTTCGGCGTGGGCTTCGGTCTTGGAAGCACGCGCAATTCCGAAGTCCAGCAGCTTGACTACGCCTTTGCGGGTCAGGAAGCAGTTGCCCGGCTTCAAATCGGAATGAACCAAGGCGTTCTGATGCGCGTAGGAAAGTCCTGCTCCAAGCTGCTCGATGATGGGCATCGATTCCTCAACGTCCAGTCCACCCACCGGCAGCTTGCGGATGAACTTGTCCATGGATTCGCCTTCCATGACTTCCATGGTCATGAACACCGTGTTGGTGCTCTGGTCCCGGTCGAAGTTGAAAACAGTGGCAATGTTCGGGTGCGCCAGTCGCTGCTGCTTGGATGTTTCGCGCTGCAACGCGATAAACGCCTCGGGGTGCTCTCGGAAGTCTCCCGTAAGCAGCTTGATGGCGACATAAGGATTTCGGTCGCGGGCCCGAACTTTGAGCATGTCGCGTGCCCGCCACACCGCGCCCATGCCGCCCTCGCCCAGCTTTTTCAGCAGCTGGAAACGCTTTCGAAGCATGTGCCCCGGCCCGAACTCCCCGTCCTCGTCATTGAATTCGGTTGGATCCGGCGCGGACGTGAGCTCGGTGTCGGCAATTTCGTCCTCGGTGAAGGGGCGGCTGAAGATATCGCTGTCGCTGCTCGAAGACTCGGAATCGCCGCCGCCGAAATCCTGGCCCAGATAGGTCATGAGCATGTGCTCGGTCGCCTCGCGGTCCCGCCCCAGGCGCTTCGCGTTATCGGCCAGGCTTCCGCGGATCGGCGCGGTGGTCCCGTCCAGGTTGCCCTGCTCGACCACGACCGTGGCGTCGTACGCCGTTGACGCGTCCGTTGGCCGACCCGATTCGCTCGAGGTCTCGGAGCTCGTAATTAGAGTTCGCTCCGTGTCGAGGTCGCCGCCTGGCTCGGCGAGAACGATGGTTTCGTCTTCGATCGGATAGTCGTTAGTGGGTTCACCCGATTCAGCGCCTTCTTGCGCGCGCGTTATCAGGGTCTTCTCGGCAATCAGGTCCATGTTGCCGCGGAGCACCGCGTAGACGTGCCACGGCAGTCCGTCGTCCTTGGCGGCTTTCAGCGCAGCCTGAATCTCAGAAACCCGTTCCGGGTTGTCGGCCAGAATTTCGCCCAGAGCCGCGTCGAGCGCTTCGAAGCGGATTTCGCCCTTCTGGAAGGCTGCGAAAATCGCGGAAATTTCAGGCATTCAAGGAATGTAGCAGAGCGAATGGGAGCAAACGGGCCGTCTATGCTAGCCCCGCGACGGGCTACCCGCCGTGCAGGCGTCACAGCCCGCGCGTTAGCGCGAATCAGGCGGATCCGTGGGGCAGAAGGACCTGGCGAACGGCGTCTCCGGCCGCCAGCCGGTCAAAGCCATGGTTTAAGGACTCGAAGCCGATTTCGCCGGATTTGAGACGCTCGACGGGAAGCAGGCCGCGGCGAAACAGCGCCAGATATCTAGGTACGTCGCGCTGCGGCACGCAGCTTCCCATGTAGCTTCCCTTGACCGTGCGCTCGTCGGAGACCATCGCCGAGAGCGGGATGGAAAGCGTGTGCTGATGATGGGGGAGTCCCGCGCTGATCGTGGTGCCGCCGCGGCGGGTAATGGCATAAGCGATCTGCATCGCGGTAACGGCGCCGGCCATCTCAAAGGCGTAGGAAACGCCGCCCCGTGCGATCTCCAGTATTTTCTGCTCGGCGTCCTCGTCGCCGGCGTCGATCACGTGGGTCGCCCCGAGGGCGCTGGCGAGCGCAAGCTTTTCGGCATTGACGTCCACGGCTATGATCGGATCCGCGCCGCATACCAGCGCGCCCAGCAGTGCGCTCAATCCCACTCCGCCCAGGCCCACCACGGCCACGCTCGATCCGGCGGGCACCCTGGCCGTATTCACCACCGCGCCCACGCCGGTCATGACCGCGCACCCGAAGAGCGCCGCCACTTCCATCGGAATATCGTCGCCGATGGGTATCACCGCGTGGCGGGACACCACCGCATACTCCGCGAACGCGGAGATGCCGCTGAAGTGATTGAGCGGTTCTCCGTTCAGGCTCAGACGCTTGGCGCCCGAGAGCAGGGTGCCGGAGTTGCGTGCGTTCCAGTGCGTCGCGCACAGGTTCGGTCGACCCTGCTGACAACACCCGCAGCTGCCGCAGGGCGAGACAAAGGAAAGCACCGCGTGGGTGCCGCTGCCCACCTCGGTCACGTTATCGCCGACATCTCTAACAATGCCGGCCGCCTCATGGCCCATGCTGGTCGGAACGCTTCGCTGACGCGAGCCTTCGATGGAGGAGAGGTCGGAATGGCAAAGACCGGCCGCCCGGATCTCGATCAGCACCTCGTCCGGACCCGGCGGCGCGAGGTCGACCGTTTCAATTCGGAGCGGCTCGCTGCGGGAGTAGGGCCTCGGCTTCCCTTGCTCGTAGAGCACTGCGGCGCGAATTTTCATCTCGGGAATACGGCCGGGAAGGCGGATCCGTAGGCGCGGTGGAAGTGTGATCCGGGCCGCAGAGCCAGCAGTCGGGACGGAAACCCGGTTTTTCCGGCGTG
>JBFIYQ010000062.1:0-10199 GCA_041605275.1 Gammaproteobacteria bacterium | reverse complement strand
GGAAGGGCAAATAGCCGATCTCCAAAGCGGCACCTGAATCGCTCGAGGCGCGATTGATTTGAGCTGTCAAAAAAAGGATTATTCGCGGGCGGCAATCAGGGGGCATTTAATGAATCGGGGAACGCAGTGGAAGGCACTGCTTCATTCGTTATTGTTATGCATGGCGCTCTCGGGCTGCGCCACGGCTCCGGCCGACAAAGGCGTGGAAACGCCGGATCCCCTGGAGTCCATGAACCGCGCCTTTTTCGCATTCAACGACACGCTGGACAAGGCGATACTTGGCCCGATATCGCGCGGCTATGCAAGAGTGACCCCCGATCCTGCGCAGACCGGCATTCGGAATTTTTTCGACAACCTGTCTTACATCGAAACCATCATCAACGACTTTCTCCAGGGCAAGATCGAGGACGGTCTGGAAGATACACTTCGTCTGGTCATCAACAGCACTTTCGGGCTGGGCGGGCTGAACGACTTTGCCGGTGACATCGGTTTTCCACACCGGGAAGAAGACTACGGCCAGACGCTCGCGGTCTGGGGGGTGGGCCCGGGGATATACTTGGAGCTCCCATTTTTCGGTCCGCGGACACTGCGCGACGCGACCATGATCCCGGCAAGCACCGTGAGCCGCCCGCTTTTCTACGCCGATACGGCCTTGGCGCTGTCGCTTGGAGCGGTGGATCTGGTGGACACGCGGGCACGGCTGGAATCGGCGATCAAGCTTCGTGACGAGACCGCGCTTGATCCCTATATTTTCCAGCGCGACGCCTGGCTGCAGCGGCGCCGGAACCTGATCTTTGACGGCAACCCTCCGCTGGAAGAGCTGGAGTTTTTTGCGCCGCCGCCGCAGTAGCCGCGAAGACGCGCCATTCGAAGGCTCTCCAGGCCTTTCTCTCCGCCGGCGCAACCCACTGTTTACAATTCAGGCGCCGGCGTATAATCCGCCGCCACGCTCTGTCAAGAGCGCGTGTTTCTCGCCTTCAGGGGACGGCGGTCTCCCCGACTTGTAGCTGCGTTCTGCAGCGGCCGCAGGAGATTTTATTGTTGCGTATGGGTCCCTAACGTTTCCCGATCCCTCGTGCGTCGAGAAGGGGTTGGCTTGTCTGACTCCTCAGTTCGTCGCCGAGGGTGTTAATCCAGATGAGCCTTACGGCTAGGAGAAAGTAATGAATTCGTTAAAGCTGACGCTAAACGGTGTCCTCCTGGGATCGTTTTTAGTGTTGGGTTTAAGTTTCAGCCCGGCTGACGCCGGTCAGGAGGCTTACGTACCGGAGGTAAAGAAGTCGCCACTGACAAAGAGTAATTTGGTCGGTGTTGAAAACAGGGAAGTGATCGTAGAGCGTTACGAATTTCCGCCTGGATTCGTGACAGCAAGACACACGCATCCCGGTCCCGTTTTCGTTTACGTAATCCAAGGTGAGCTTGCGGTCGACGTCGACGGAGAAGAGAGACAGATTGTCAAGGCCGGTGAGCTTTATGAAGAGCCGATCAATCGAGTCATGCAGGGACGAAATATGAGCACAACCGATCCGCTGACCATTGTGGTTTTCCAGGTAAACGAGCCGGGACAACCCACGATGATCAAGGCCGATTGAATCTGCGACGTATTTTAGAAAAGCCACTTTGATGGGCGCGTACGGCTGACTGCCGTTTCGATACGCATCATCGATAGACCCCGCCCGGGCGCCTTTCCAGGTGGGGTTTTTTATTTGCGCATGGTGATAAGGCGCGAGCGAAATTTCGCGTCAAAGAATTTGCATTCCACCGGCAATGCTGGAAAATGCCGCCTCGCTTGCGACTCCCGTCCGGCAATAGTTTGACTTCCCGAAAAGGGCGGATTGCTCCCCGCATTTAAGGACCCATGGCGCAGTACATCTACACCATGAACCGGGTCACCAAGGTGGTGCCCCCAAAGCGAGAGATCCTCAAGGACATCTCGCTGTCTTTCTTCCCGGGCGCGAAGATTGGCGTGCTCGGCTTGAACGGCGCCGGTAAATCCACTCTGCTGCGGATCATGGCGGGAATCGATACCGAGATACACGGTGAAGCGCGGCCGCAGAGCGGAATTCGCGTTGGTTATCTTCCTCAGGAGCCCCAGCTCGATACGGAAAAAGATGTGCGGGGCAACGTAGAGGAAGGCATCTCGGAGGTGAAATCGCTGCTGGAGCGATTCGATCAGGTTAGCGCTCGATTCGCCGAGCCCATGGACGACGAGGCCATGAACAAGCTGCTGGAGGAGCAGGCCAGGCTTCAGGACGCCATCGAGGCGGCGGACGCCTGGGAGATCGACCGCAAGCTCGAGATCGCTGCAGACGCGTTGCGCCTTCCGCCGTGGGACTCAGCGGTAGACCACCTCTCCGGCGGTGAGCGTCGGCGCGTGGCGCTTTGCCGGCTGCTGCTCTCGGCGCCGGACATGCTGCTTTTGGACGAGCCCACCAACCACCTGGACGCGGAATCGGTGGCCTGGCTGGAGCGATTTCTGCACGAGTACCCGGGCACCGTCGTGGCCGTGACCCACGACCGCTACTTTCTCGACAACGTGGCCGGCTGGATCCTGGAGCTGGACCGGGGCGAGGGCATCCCGTGGAAGGGCAACTATTCCTCCTGGCTCGAGCAGAAAGAGCAGCGCCTGGCCCAGGAGAAACGCGAGGAGAGCGCCCACCGCCGCGCCATCAAGGCGGAGCTGGAGTGGGTCAAGGCCAATCCCAAAGGGCGGCGGGCCAAGGGCAAGGCGCGTCTGGCGCGTTTCCAGGAGCTCGCCTCCAGGGAGTTTCAGAAGCGCAGCGAGACCAAGCAGCTCTACATTCCGCCCGGGCCGCGTCTGGGCGAGCTGGTGGTGGAGGCGGTGGGCGTTTCCAAGCGCTACGGCGACCGCCTGCTGTTCGAGGATTTGAGCTTCAAGCTTCCCGCCGGCGGAATTGTCGGCGTCATCGGTCCCAACGGGGCGGGCAAGACCACCCTGATGCGGATGTTCGCCGGTCAGGAGAAGCCCGATTCCGGGGAACTTAGGGTCGGCGATACCGTGGAGCTCGCCTATGTGAACCAGTCCCGGGACTCCCTGGTCGGTGAGCGCAGCGTGTGGGAGGAAATCTCCGGCGGCGAGGAGCGCATCGTGGTGGGCAAGTACGAGGTGCAGTCGCGGGCCTATGTGGGCCGCTTCAACTTCAGGGGCCCGGATCAGGAAAAACGGGTGGGGGATCTCTCCGGCGGCGAGCGCAACCGGGTGCATCTGGCCAAGGTGCTGGTCAAGGGCGGGAATCTGCTGCTGCTGGACGAGCCCACCAACGACCTGGACGTGGAGACCCTGCGCGCGCTGGAGGAGGCGCTGCTAGATTTTCCCGGCTGCGCCGTGGTGGTGTCCCACGACCGCTGGTTCCTGGATCGAATCGCTACCCACATGCTCGCCTTCGAGGGTGACAGTAAGGCGGTGTGGTTCGAGGGCAACTACGAGGAATACGAGGCGGATCGGCGCAAGCGTCTGGGGGCGGAAGCGGACCAGCCGCATCGCATCCGCTACAAGCGCCTTCAGGCCTGACTGACGCCGGCAGCGTTTATAATCCGGCTCATGGCCAAGGAAGAGAAAATGTCCCGCGTGCTGGATCGGCTGGAGTCGCTCATCGACCGCGTCGAGGATATGGGGCCGGCGCCGCCGGGGTCGCCGGATCTTTCCTCGGCGGTGGCGTTTCGCTGGCGCAAGATAAACGGCCGCAGCTTTCTGCAGCCGGTCAAGTTTCCGCATCAGGTGCGGCTTTCCGATCTGCACAGCATCGATCGTCAGAAAAACGAGCTGGTTAGAAATACGCTGCAGTTCGTTTCCGGTCTCCCCGCCAATAACGCGCTGCTGTGGGGCTCCCGCGGCACCGGGAAGTCTTCGCTGGTGAAAGCCCTGCTCAACGAGTACTCGAGCCGGGGCCTTCGCCTGATCGAGGTGGACAAGCACGACCTGATCGACCTGTCCGAAATCGTCGATCAGATACGGGACAGCACGGAGCGCTATGTGATTTTTTCCGACGATCTTTCGTTCGAGGCGAACGATCCCAGCTACAAGGCGCTCAAAGCTGCGCTCGATGGGTCGGTTCACGCGCCGCCGGAAAACGTGCTCATCTATGCGACCTCGAATCGGCGTCATCTGCTTCCGGAATACATGAGCGAGAATCTCGACGCCCATCGCGTGGACGGGGAGATCCATCAGTCCGAGGCCGTGGAAGAGAAAATTTCCTTGTCCGAACGGTTCGGATTGTGGATCTCTTTCTATCCGTTCAAGCAGGATCAGTATCTGGAGATCGCCTTTTACTGGCTCGAGTACTTCGACGCCCTCCCCGAGGACGCCGAGGAAGCGCGCCAAGCCGCATTACAATGGGCGCTGACGCGGGGATCCCGGAGCGGAAGAAGCGCCTACCAGTTCGCGCTGGACTGGGCTGGAAAGAATCGACTTGGAGACTGAATCGTCGTCAGATGGACGGACGGGCCGGGCGCGGCCATGTGACTTGAAAAGAATAGGGAGATTGAGTCATCAAAAACTCCGGAAAGCGGCCCATCGACCTCGAGCGGGTGCTGGCGGAGTCCGAGGTCGTGTGCACGGAGGAGGAGGTCGCGGCCGCCTTCGACCGCATGGCTACGGAAATCCGCGCCGTGCTGAAGGACAGTAACCCGGTGGTGTTGTGCGTCATGCTCGGCGGTCTCATCCCCACTGCGCGACTGCTGGTTAGATTCGATTTTCAACTTGAGCTCGATTACGTTCACGCCACCCGCTACCGGGGCGATACCAGGGGTCACGATCTGCACTGGCGGGCGCAGCCGGCGACGGCGCTTACAGGACGCGAGGTGCTGGTGATCGACGACATTCTTGATGAGGGAATCACTCTGGCCGGGGTGCTCGATTTTTGCCGGCAGCAGGGCGCAAACACGGTTCGAAGCGCGGTGCTGGTGGACAAGCAGCACGGGCGCAAGAAATCGCTAGAGCGCGCGGACTTCACCGGGCTCGAAGTCGATGACCGCTACGTTTTCGGATGCGGGATGGACTACCGGGACCGTTTTAGAAATCTCAGATCCATACACGCGGTGCGTGAAACCTGATGCCCGACGCAAACTTGAAGCTGGCCATCATTGGTGGCACCGGTCTCACTTCCATCAAGGATCTGCAGATTATTCGCAGGGAGATGGTACACACGCCCTGGGGTGAGCCGTCGGGACCGCTTACCCACGGGATTCTCTTTGGAAAAGAGGTCGCCTTTCTCGCCCGCCACGGTTATGCCCATAACATACCCCCGCACAAGGTGAATTACCGGGCGAACGTGTGGGCGCTTAAGCAAATCGGCGCCGGTCGCATTGTCGCCGTGGCGGCCGTGGGCGGCATTCACCCGGATCTCACGCCCGCGCGGCTCGCCGTTCCCGAACAAATCATCGACTACACCTTCGGAAGAGGACACACGTTCTTCGAGAACGGGCTCTCCCACGTGGTGCACGTGGACTTTACCCGGCCGTACTCGCCCGAGCTTCGGGAGCTGCTGATTCGAGCGGCAAAGGCCGCAGGGGTTGACGCCTGGGAGGGTGGAACCTACGGGGCGACCCAGGGTCCGAGGCTGGAAACGGCGGCGGAAATCGACCGGCTGGAGCGCGACGGCTGCGACCTGGTGGGAATGACCGGCATGCCGGAGGCGGCGCTCGCGCGGGAACTGGAGATGGACTACGCCCACTGCTGCGTGTGCGCCAACGCCGCCGCGGGGCGTGGCGAAGGTGAAATCAGCATGGCTGCTTTGGACAAGAACCTGAAAACAGGCATGAGCAGCGTGCGCAAGCTGCTGGAAAGCCTGCTTGCCCTAGTCTGATAGCGCAGTTAACGCGCTCTGGAAGGTTCGCGCCCGAGGGCGCCCCTAAAGTTTTATTGGCGGGCAAACTTCAAAACGTGTAGCCCGATATTCGACGTACGACGTACGGATTTTTTTTGAGAACACCTGATCCCGCGTCGCTACTCGGCCTTTTTCGCTTCCAAGGGAACCACTTTGACCAGAACGCCGAAGACGGGGTGATCCAGGTAATGCAGCTCACCGGATCGCATCCGGCGACTGGTGGCGAGACGAAACGGTGTCTCGGCGTCGGCTCGGGTATAAACCAGATCCACGTCCGCGTGCAGATATCGCGCCAGATGAATCCGGACGGTGCCGTCCAGCACCGGCGGAGAAACCTCCGGCTCCTGCAGAGCATCAAGCGGTATCAGGGCCGGCTGACCCTGGACGGCGGTATCCCGGACGCCGCTCCGCTGGGCCATGCCAAGCAGGCTTCCCGGTTCCCGCGCTGCGGCGTCGTCGCGGGGAGGTAGATAAAGGTTGATCCACTGGGCGTCGCTCTTGGGTACCCCGGGCTGGCGCCAGCCGACGTGAAGAATCGGCGTGGTCTCGGCGCCATTCTCCAGGTGACCGCGAATTTTGGTCATAATCAGCGACTCCTTCGGCAGAATCCGGAAAGCGTGGGGCCCCGGACCCTCCAGCGGCGATTCTCCCGGGGCGATCAGGGCGATGGATTCCTCGATGGGAGGATGGCCGGGACTCGGATCCCAGCTCTCCTCTTCCAGCGCCCGTTGCCCGCGGCGCTCGAAAACCAGTACCTCCACCTGGTACCACTTATCTTCGGCGCCGTCGGCAGAACCCACCTGGGCATTCCCTTGGGGCGCAAGTACAAGCCCCAGCATTCCGAAGCCCGCCGCCAGCACGTGCAAGCGAATCCGTTCCGGCCTCATCGCGTTTGCTCCCGATTCAAGTCGTCTAAAGCGACCCCTGAACCCCTCAGAGGTTCCGGTGGCCGATTAATCTGTCGCCGTCATCCGTATCCCGCAGCTACGGGAAGAATAATTGAAGTCAAGAATAGATGCTTCAATGGACGGCTGTTAAAAGTTCGAGTGCCGGATGTTTACCTTCACTCGAAGCTTGCTCGTGCCCATCAGGCGGCGTCGCGGGTCCTCAGTTCGTCCAGAAGATCGCCTAAGGCGGCCAGCCGTTCGCCTTCATCGGGCAGCGGCATGGACATCCGCAGCTTGCTCGCGCCGTCCAGGCGGAACACGGCCGGTTTGCTCTGCACCAGACGAACGATGCACGACGGATCCACATCGGCCTGGTCGCGAAACTCGATACGTCCGCCCTTCGGCCCGATATCCGCTTTGCGAATCCCAAGGGGCGCGGCCTTGAGCTTCAGTTCGGTCACTTCGAACAGCGTTTTCGCGGCGTCGGGAAGCAGCCCGAAACGATCAATCATTTCCACCCGCAGGTCCTGAAGCCGTTCGATGTTTTCCGCGCTGGCAATTCGCTTGTACATGATCAGCCGCGTGTGCACGTCCGGCAGGTAATCTTCCGGTATCAGCGCCGGTGCGTGGACATCGATCTCAGTTCCGTCGTCCAGCGGCCGATCGAGAGTCGGACTTTTGCCGCTACGAAGCGCTTCCACCGCGCGCTCCAGCAGGCGGGTATAAAGAGCGTAGCCGACTTCGTGGATCTGGCCGCTTTGCTCGTCGCCGAGCAGCTCCCCGGCCCCGCGGATCTCCAAATCGTGGGTCGCCAGGGTGAAGCCAATGCCGAGATCCTCCAGCGACTCAATGGCCTCCAGACGCTTCACCGCGTCCGCGCTCATGACCCCGCGCGGCGGCACCACGAGATAGGCGTAGGCGCGATGATGTGAACGGCCGACGCGCCCGCGCAGCTGGTGAAGCTGCGCAAGTCCGAAGCGATCGGCGCGATTGATGATGATGGTATTGGCGCTGGGCACGTCGATGCCGGTTTCGATGATGGTGGTGCATACAAGCACGTTAAATCGGCGGTGATAAAAATCCAGCATCACCCGCTCCAGATCCCGCTCCCGCATCTGTCCGTGCGCCACCCGCACGCTGGCATCGGGAACCAGCTCGGCAAGATTCTTGGCGATCCGATCGATGTTCTCCACTTTGTTGTGAACGAAATACACCTGACCGCCGCGGCGGATCTCGCGCAGCACCGCCTCGCGCAGCAGCACGGCGTTCCATTCGCGCACGAAGGTATTGATGGAAAGCCGGCGCTCCGGCGGGGTGGCGATGAGAGAAAGATCGCGAATTCCGGAAATTGCCATGTTGAGGGTGCGCGGTATGGGTGTCGCCGTCAGCGTCAGCACGTCGGTCTCCGAGCGCAGCGTTTTGAGCTTTTCCTTCTGTCTCACGCCGAAGCGGTGCTCCTCGTCGATGATGGCGAGCCCCAAGCGCTTGAACGACACGTCGCCCTGCAAAAGCTTGTGGGTGCCGATGACGATGTCCACTTTTCCCGCAGCGAGATCGGCGACGATGGCGTCGCGCTCAGCGCGGTTCTTGAAGCGCGAGAGCTGCTCCACCCGCACCGGCCAGTCGGCGAAGCGGTCGAGAAAGTTCTGGTAGTGCTGCTGTGCAAGCAAAGTGGTGGGCACCAGCAGCGCCACCTGCCGGCCGTCGTTTACGGCAACAAAGGCGGCTCGCATCGCCACCTCGGTCTTGCCGAAGCCGACGTCGCCGCACACCAGTCGGTCCATGGCCTGGTCCGAGGCCATGTCCTCGAGCACCGCCTCGATGCACTGGCGCTGGTCCGGCGTTTCCTCGAAGGGAAAGCCCTGCTCAAAAGCCCGAAGCTGGGCGTAATCGATGGCGAAACTGTGGCCCGGCCGGCTCGTTCGCCGGGCCTGGACCTCAAGCAGTTCGGCGGCCACGTCGTGCACCTTCTCCGCCGCCTTTCTCCGTGCTTTCAGCCATTGCTGGCTGCCCAACTTGTGCAGCGGCGCGCTGTCGGCGTCGGCGCCGGTGTAACGGGTGACCAGATGCAGCGACGCCACCGGCACGTAGAGCAGGTCGCCGTCGGCGTATTCGATACACAAGTACTCGCTGGTAATGCCGCCCACGGTCAGGGTCTCCAGTCCGCGGTAGCGTCCGATTCCGTGGGCTTCGTGGACCACCGGCGCGCCGCCGCGCAGCTCGGTCAGATCGCGGACGACGCTTTCCGAATCCCGGCCCGCCGCGCGGCGCCGGCGGCTTTGCCGCGCCCGCTCGCCGAAAAGCTGGGTCTCCGAAATGATGGCCAGCCCCGGCGCGTCGATAAAGGCGCCGTCTTCCAGCGGCGCCACGGTGACCGCCACCGGAACGTCCCCGTCGCGAAAGGCCCGCCATCCCGGAACCACTGCGGTGTCCAGGTGGTGTGCGCGAAACGTTTCCAGCAGCGTTTCCCGCCTTCCGGGAGACTCGGCGACAAAAAGCACGCGGCCGGAGAAATCCTTAAGGAAGCGCTTCACCGGCGCCAGCGGCGACTCGGCGCGGGCGTCCACCGGAAGCTTGAGCGGCGCGCGGGTGGCGAAGGCGTGCCTGGCCTTGTCCACGGATTCCTCGAAGCGCCGCAAGCGAGCGCGCATGAAGGGTTTTAGCCGGGCGTAGGTTTGCGAGTCGTCGATGAACATTTCGTCGGGCGGCAGCAGCGGCCGCTCGCGGTCGTGAGCGTGCTCCGAATACCGGCTGCGGACATCCGAGCTGAACGCCTGCGCCGCCTCGAAAACGTCCTCGTACTCGATGACCAGGGTTTCCGCCGGCAGGTAATCGAAAAGCGTCGATGTTTGCTCGAAAAACAGCGGCAGGTAGTACTCGATGCCTGCCGGGCGCAGTCCGCTGCTGACGTCGCGATACACAGGGCAGTCGTTGGGATCGCCTTCGAAACGTTCCCGCCAGGCCTGGCGGAATCGGCGGATGGCGGCCTCCGTCATGGGGAATTCCCGCGCCGGCAAGAGTCGCACGTGCTCGACGGCGTCCGCGGAGCGCTGAGATTCCGGATCGAAGGTGCGGATGGATTCGATCTCCTCGTCAAACAGATCCACCCGCAGGGGTTCGCTACCCCCCATGGGAAACAGGTCAATGATGGCGCCGCGCACCGCGAACTCTCCGTGCTCCATCACCTGGCTTACGCAGCGATATCCCGCCGACTCCAGTTCACCGCGGAAGGCGCCCAGCTCCAGTCGCTGGCCCACCCTGAGCTCGAGGCTGTGGGCGCTGACGTAACGGGCGGGCGGCATTCGCACCATCATCGAGGTGATGGGCGCAACCAGAATGCCGCGCTCGAGGCCCGGGAGATGACTCAGGATTTCCAACCGGTCGGATACGATGTCCTGGTGCGGAGAGAACACGTCGTAGGGCAGCGTTTCCCAGTCGGGAAAGTGCATCACCGGGACCGATTCGG
>JBFIYQ010000061.1:0-10220 GCA_041605275.1 Gammaproteobacteria bacterium | reverse complement strand
TGCAGCGCAATTTCTACGCCATCACTCGTTACAACCACAGCCCGCTTTACGCCATGGCGGTGACCCAGCTGGCGAAGGAGATCCGAGGCCGGTATCTGACCCAAAGCGGCTGAAACTATGCAGGCATCACCGAGGTTATTCATCGAGCATGGCCGCAAAGCGGTGCTGTTGATGATCGTGCTGTTGACCGCAGGCTGCGGCGGCTCGCCGATGAAAGACGGACCGCCGCCCGGCTCTCCCTACCTCGGAAACGTGCCGGACGCGGTCCCCAGGGCGGAGCCGCACAGCCGTTACGGCAACCCTCAATCCTACGTCGTTCACGGCAAGCGCTATCACACCCTTCGCAGCAGCCGTGGTTACGTCGAGCGCGGAATCGCCTCCTGGTACGGGCGAAAATTTCACGGACGGAGAACATCCAGCGGCGAGCGGTTCGACATGTACGCGATGACGGCAGCCCACAAGAGCCTGCCGCTGCCGACCTTTGTGCTGGTAACCAACCTCGATAACGGCCGCCAGGTCGTGGTGCGGGTCAACGATCGCGGTCCTTTTCATCCCAACAGGCTGATTGACCTCTCCTACGCCGCCGCGACCAAGCTCGGCATCGTGGGTCGTGGCACCGGCTTCGTCGAGGTCCGCGCGGTAGGCCCCGGTACCGAACCACTTCAGGCGAGACCGGAGCCGCGCCAGGCCGCCGCGGCTCCGGCGCGGCGCGTCCCGGCGTTGAACGGCGTTCCGAAGCCAGAGCCCGCGCAGGCCACGCCGAGGGTCGTTCGTCTCTATCTTCAGGCGGGGGCGTTCTCGGAACGGGTCAATGCCGATCGGCTGAGCGACCGCCTGCGCCCCGTGGCCGGCAAGCTGGTTTACGTCAGCCCAATCATCGTCGACGGCACGGCGCTGTACCGTGTGCGCATCGGGCCGCTGCCCGACGTCGTCAAAGCGGATCAGTTAACCAGCCGCATCATGGCCATGGGTATGGAGGCGCCGCGGATCGTGCTCGAGTAGCAGCGGTTCAGGGGACGCTTCGACAATCTGGTAAACTTCGACCCGTCGCAACCGCACTCGCAATGCGTTGGTTCTGTCGGCAGGCGCCAAATCATTCCGTTGCGCGGCCGCGATCGACGAATTCACGCCGTGAATTTTTAGCGAGACAAACACCGTCATGAGATCGAAACTGAATTCGTTCCTTTTTAAAGGATTTGTCGTTGTCTGCACCATGGTGTCGCCTTTGTGCACGGTATCGGCGGCGATCGTTCCCGACGCGCCGAGCATCGGCGCGCGCGCCTACATCCTTCAGGACTTTGACAGTGGTCGCGTGCTTGCCGAAGTCAATGCCGACGAACGCATGGAGCCGGCGAGCCTTACCAAGATCATGACTGCCTACGTCGTGTTCGAGGAGCTCAAGCAGGGAAATATCGGCATGGACGACAAGGTGCGGGTGAGTGAAAAGGCTTGGCGCATGGGCGGTTCAAAGATGTTCATCGAAGTCGATACCAAGGTCAGTATCGAGGACCTGCTCAAGGGATTGATCATTCAGTCAGGAAACGACGCCAGTGTCGCCTTAGCTGAATTCATCGCCGGGGACGAAGGCGCGTTCGCCGATCTCATGAACCAGTACGCCGTTCGACTGGGCATGACCGGCAGCCACTTCATCAACTCATCGGGGCTTCCCCACGCGGAGCATTACACTACCGCACGGGACACGGTCACACTGGCGGCCGCAATAATCAGGGACTTCCCCGAGCTTTATAAAATGCACGCGGAGAAACAGTACGAATACAACGGCATCGTTCAGCACAACCGCAACAAGCTATTGTGGCGGGACGAAAGTGTGGACGGGTTGAAAACCGGACATACTGAATCCGCCGGCTACTGCCTGGTTGCTTCCGCCCAGCGGGACGGGATGCGACTCATTTCCGTGGTCATGGGCTCCGAGAGCGAGCGCAGCCGGGCGCGTGAAAGTATCGCGCTTTTGAGCTACGGATTCCGCTTCTTCGAAACCCATCGCCTTTACGGCGCGCTCGAACCGCTGACGGAGATCCGAATCTGGAAGGGCGAGATCGAAAAGCTCGGAATCGGCCTTGCCCGCGATCTCTATGTCACGGTCCCCAGGGGCCAGTACGAGAAGCTCAACGCAAAAATGGAAATCGACAGCAAGGTCGTGGCCCCGGTCATGAAGGGCGAGGCCCGGGGCAAGCTGGAGGTGACCCTCGGTGGTGAGCAGATTGCGCAGAGGCCTCTGGTCACGCTGGCTCCGGTCGCCGAAGGCGGGCTTTGGCGCCAGGTCACCGACCAGGTTCGAATGCTTTTTCAGTGATGACGGTCCCGGGCCTGGGCCCGCGGATGTTGCCGGGAGTAATAGATAAATGAGCACTGCGTATTTCAAGGGAGAGTTCATGCCTTTGGAGGCGGTGCGCGTCTCGCCGCTGGATCGCGGGTATCTCCTGGGTGACGGCGTGTACGAAGTGGTTCCGGTGTACGACGGACGCCTGTTCTGCATCGACGCCCACCTGGATCGCCTCGAACGCAGTCTGGACGCCATCGCGATCCAGAATCCCTTGAGCCGAACCGCCTGGGTTGAAATGCTGGAGTCGCTCATCAATCGCAACGGTCGCGGCGAGCAGTCGCTTTACTTCCAGGTTACCCGCGGCGAGGCGCCGCGCAATCACGCCTTTCCGCAGGCGGCCCGACCGCTGGTTTTCGCCATGAGTAAGCCGGGGCCGAAACGCGACGCCCCGGAGCCCATCGATGCCGTGACCCGGGCGGATAATCGCTGGAGCCGCTGCGATATCAAGGCCATCGCCCTGCTGCCCAACGTGCTGCTCCGCCAGGAGGCCGTGTCCGCGGGCGCCGGGGAAGCGATTCTGCTGCGTGACGGTCAGGTGACCGAGGGCGCGGCCAGCAATGTCTTCGTCGTCGCCGACGGGGTTTTGCGGACGCCGCCGAAGAGTCCGAAGATACTCGCCGGCATCACCCGGGACGTGACCCTGGAGCTGGCTTCGGCGGCGGGAGTGCGCTGCGAGGAGAGCGACATATCCGAGGCGGTGCTGCGCTCGGCCGATGAAATCTGGGTCACCAGCTCCACCATGGAGATCACGCCGGTGGCTCGCCTCGACGAGCGCGCGTTGCCAGGCGGAGCGCCGGGACCCCTGTGGCACAGGGTGTACGAACGCTTTCGTGCGTATAAACGGGACTTCGCCCGGGCGCCGGGAGCAACAGTTGCCTGAGCTGGGGCTTCCGGCCCCCGGACGGACCGCTTGATGGGGCGGTCTGTCATCGTTCGTCGTTTCGGCGTGCTCGACTACTCTGCGGTGTGGCGGGCGATGCGCGCCCAGGTGGCCGCTCGGGACGCTTCCAGTGACGACGAAATCTGGTTCCTGCAGCATTCACCGGTCTTCACCCTGGGCCAGGCCGGGCGCCGCGAGCACCTGCGGGATCCGGGAGACATCCCCGTGATCGCCTCGGACCGCGGCGGCCAGGTGACCTACCACGGCCCCGGTCAGCTGGTGGTCTATCTGATGCTGGACCTCAAGCGCCGCGCCCTGGGCGTGAAGCGGCTGGTGCACGCGCTGGAGCAGGCAATCATCGATCTGCTGGCGGCGTCGGAGCTCGAGGCGGTCCGCCGGAGCGGGGCGCCCGGCGTATACCACGAGGGCAAGAAGCTCGCCGCCGTCGGCCTGCGGATCCGTAGCGGCTTCAGCTATCACGGCGTGGCGGTCAACGTGGACGGCGACCTGGCGCCGTTCGATCGCATCGACCCCTGCGGGTACCAGGATTTGGAGGTGACCCGCCTCAAGGATCTCGGATTGAGCTGGTCGGTGGCCGAAACCGCCACCCGCCTGCTTCCGTTTCTCGCCGCCCGGCTCGGCTTGCCGGCGGAGTCCCTGGTGGAGGAAAAGAACCCCGCGGCGGCGGAATTCGCCGACGCGCCTCTCTCAGGCGCTGGAGGCGGCGTGGCCGGGGCCCGCGGGTGAGTCCGGATCCGGCGGCGCCACGCTCGAGGCGCGCGATCAGCGAGCAATGCTGAGGTTTCTGGCCTCGAGATTGTTCAGCGCCCTGGTGGTGGTGGCGGGGGTCGCCTGCCTGGTTTTTCTGCTCATCCATCTGGTCCCCGGCGATCCCGTAGAGGTGATGCTGGGGGAGTCCGCGCGCCCGGTGGACCGGGAGGCGCTGCGCCAGGCGCTGGGCCTGGATCAGCCCATTCCGGTTCAGCTGATGGAGTACTTCAGAGGGCTGGCGGCCCTCGACCTCGGCCAGTCTCTGCACTCGAAGCGCCCGATTATCGACATTCTGGCGGAGCGCATTCCCGCCACCGCCGAGCTTGCCCTGGCGGCGCTATTGGTGGCCGTGGCCCTGGCGGTTCCTCTGGGCATTATTGCCGCGGTGAAACCCCAAAGCCGATACGATGCCGGCGCCATGGTGTTTGCCGTGCTCGGCGTCTCCATTCCGAATTTCGTCATGGGCCCGCTTCTGATTCTGGCGTTTTCCTTCTGGCTGGGTTGGTTCCCGGTGAGCGGAAGGGAGGGCTTGAGCTCACTGATTCTTCCGGCGCTGACGCTGGGGACCGCCATGTCGGCGATCCTGGCGCGTATGGTGCGTTCCTCGCTGCTGGAGGTCATGCGCGAAGACTATATCCGCACCGCAAGGGCCAAAGGCCTGGGCGAGTTTCAGGTGATTACCCACCACGCGATGAAGAACGCCACCCTGCCGGTCATTACTATTCTCGGATTGCAGCTGGGCACCCTTCTCGGCGGCGCGGTGATCACGGAGATCGTGTTCTCCTGGCCGGGGGTCGGACAACTCACTATCGAGTCCATACAGAAGCGGGATTATCCCGTGCTGCAGGCCTGCGTGCTCGTAATCAGCCTCGCCTACGTGGTGGTCAACACTTTGACCGACGTGGTCTACGCCTGGCTGGACCCGAGAATCCGTATCGGTGAATCAGCGTGATGAGGGTCTGGCTGCCGGCGGTCCTTCTGCTCGCCTGGCTGGCGGCGGCCCTGCTGGCGCCGGTGCTGCCGCTCAGCCCCAACGAGGTGCAGCTGCCCAAGGTGCTGGCGGGACCCGGGGCCGAGGCCTGGCTGGGTCACGACGAGCTGGGCCGACCGCTGCTGGACCGGCTGATTGCCGGGGCGCGGACGTCCCTGCTGGTGGCGGTATCCGTGGTCTCCCTGTCCATGGTCGCGGGCACCCTGATCGGAATGCTCAGCGCCTGGCTGGGCGGTTTCTGGGACCACGTTATGGTGCGGATCATTGACGTCTTTCTTGCCTTTCCCGGGATTCTTCTGGCCATCGCGCTTGCCGGGATCCTGGGCCCCGGGATAGAAAACGTGGTGTTTGCCCTGGCCGCGGTGGGCTGGGTGGGGTTTGCACGCCTGGCCCGCGCGCAGACCCTGTCCTTCCGCCACCGCGAGCACGTGCTCGCTGCCGTGGCCATGGGCAGCGGGACCATCCGAATCCTGCTCCGCCATGTGCTTCCGCTAATCTCTGCGCCGCTGATCGTTGAGGCGACCTTTGGCCTTGCCGGCATCATCGTTGCCGAAGCGG
Organism: Gammaproteobacteria bacterium; assembly: GCA_041605275.1. Lineage (GTDB taxonomy): Bacteria > Pseudomonadota > Gammaproteobacteria > HK1 > HK1 > CAMYJH01. Next base: position 4,676 of record JBFIYQ010000061.1, on the reverse strand, counting down.
GTCTGTCCTTCCTCGGGCTCGGGGTGCAGCCCCCGGACGCTTCCTGGGGCAGCGTGATCCGGGCGGGCACGCGCTACATGCTGGTGGCACCGCATCTGGTGGTGCTGCCGTCCGTGGCGCTGATGCTGGTGGTCCTGTCGGTGAACATGCTCGGCGACAGTCTGAGGGATCGACTTGACGTCAAAAGCTTGAGGGTGGCATGAAGTCGCCGAAGCCTGATGGGGCCAGGCGCCGGAGTGACTGATCCACTCCCTGGAGGACGAGGGTAGACATGTCGCTAGGACCCGTGATGCTGGATCTCGAGGGCCCGGAGCTGACCGCGGAAGAGGAAGCGCTGCTGCAGCGGCCCCAGGTCGGCGGCGTGATCCTTTTCACCCGCAATTACCAGGACCCGGATCAGCTCACTCGCCTGATCGACCGGATCCACTCGGTACGCCAGCCGAAGCTGCTCATCGCGGTGGACCACGAGGGCGGCCGGGTACAGCGGTTCCGGGAGGGATTTACCCGCCTGCCCCCGGCTGCGGCCTTCGGCGCTATGCATGATCGAGACCCCGGCCGCGCCTTTCGGCTGGCCTCGTTGTGCGGCTGGATCACGGCCTGTGAGCTGCGCGCTTCGGGCTTGGACTTCAGCTTCTCCCCGGTGCTGGATCTGCGCAGCCGGGCCAGCAACGCTATCGGTGATCGCGCCTTCCACGCCGACGTGGACGCGGTGGTGAATCTGGCCCGGGCCTACATCGGCGGGCTGAAGCGCGGCGGCATGGCCGCCGTCGGTAAGCATTTTCCCGGGCACGGCAGCGTGGAGGGCGATTCTCACCTGGTGACACCCTGCGACCACCGGGATCTGGAGACCGTGCAGATGTCGGACCTGAGGGTCTTCGAGCGCATCATCGCTGACGGACTCCCGGCCATCCTCCCGGCCCACGTGGTTTTCGACCGCATGGACGAGAAACCCGCCGGGTTTTCCCGCTACTGGCTCAAAGACGTGCTGCGGAGACATCTCAACTTCCAGGGAGCGGTGTTCAGCGACGACCTGGTCATGGCGGGCGCCGCGGTGGTGGGCGACATCGTCGAGCGGGGCGCTGCCGCCCTGGAGGCGGGCTGCGATATGCTGCTGGTGTGCAACGACAGAGAGGCCGCGGTGCGCTTGCTGGACGCGGTGCCGGAAACCGCCGATCCGATTCGCAGCGCAAGGCTGGCGCGGATGCACGGGCTGCACCGGACATCCCGCGAGGCGCTGATGAAAAGCGAACCCTACTGCGCCGCGGTGGCCGAGATTGTCGCCCTGAACCCGGAGCCGGAACTGGATCTCGGCTTCGACGCTCCGGCCTGAGGCCCCGTTCGCCGGGCGTGCCGGACTGGACCGAGATTGACGCCGCTATTTCCACGGCGGTGGGCGAACCCTTCCAGGGCCTTACCCACAGGGCCGTGACTGGTGGCTGCATCAACGCCGCCAGCGTGGTGGAGGGGACTCGGGCGCGCTATTTCGTTAAGCTCAATCGCGCCGAGCGGCTGTGGATGTTCGAAGCCGAGGCCAGAGGTCTTTCGGCCCTGGCCGAAACCTCCAGCGTCACCGTGCCCCTGCCCATATGCCACGGAGTCTCCGAGGCGGACGCCTTTCTCGTCCTCGAGTACCTCGCGCTCAAGCCCCCGTCCAACGCTTCCGCTGCCGCGCTCGGCCATCAGCTTGCGGCGCTTCACATGCTGCCGCAGCCCTGCTTCGGCTTCGAATCGGACAACGCCATCGGCGCCACGCCGCAGCCCAACCCGAGGTGCGACGACTGGGTGGAATTTTTCCGGCGGAACCGGCTCGAACACCAGCTTGCCCTGGCGCGCAATGCCGGTGGCTCAGACGCTGCGCTTCAGACCAAAGGGGCGCGTCTGTGCAATCGGCTCGGCGAGCTCTTCGCCGGCTATGACCCCGCCAAAAGCCTGCTTCACGGAGACCTTTGGTCGGGAAATTTCGCCGCCCTCGAAAACGGCGACCCGGTGATCTTCGATCCGGCGGTCTACTGGGGCGACCGGGAGGCGGACCTGGCGATGACCGAGCTCTTCGGCCGATTTCCGCGCGCATTCTATGGCGCCTATGCCTCAGCTTTTCCCCTGGACCCCGGCTACCCCGTACGGCGTGACCTGTACAACCTCTACCACGTGCTCAATCACCTGAACCTTTTCGGATCCGGTTACGCCTCTCAGGCCGAGGACATGCTGGATCGGCTGCTCGCCGAGATTGGTTGAACGGATCGACGAATCAACCCCGCGCCGACAGCGGCTCAATTAATCGCGGTTGCCATCTGCGAACGATAGCGAACGACCAGGGGGTCTTCGCGGCCGAGCAGCTCGAAGATCGAGAGCATGCTTTTTCTGGCCACGTCGTCCCGGTAGCGCTTGTTGTGGCGCATGACTTCCAGAAGCTGCTCCATGGCGGCTTCGTAGTCCTGCTCAAGCACCCTTCTGGCGCTCAGCTCCAGGCGGGCGTTCAGGTCCTCGGGATTTTGCGCCACGGCGCGCGCCAGCTCGTCGACGGAGCGTGAGCTCTGGCAAAGGTGGTAAAAGTGCAGCAGGGCGATAAGACGCCTTGCCCGCTCGTCCTCCCGGTCCTCAGGTGAAATCGCCTGCAGCGTCGCCTCGGCTTGAGGATAATTTCCGCAGGTAAATTCAAGCGTCGCCAAATCCAGCTTAAGCCGAGCGTTTCCCGGTTCGGCGGCCGCCGCGTCACGCAGCAGCTCGAGCGCCTGAGCGGATTTGCCGCTGCCAAGCAGCGCCTCCACCTCGCGGCCCACGGCGTCGACCTGCCGATCCAGGTGCCGGGCGAAAAACTCGCGCAGCTGACGCTCCGGGTAAGCGCCGAAGAATTCGTCCACCACCCGGGCCTGCTTGAAGAGCTTCACCGTGGGCAGGCTTCGGATACCCAGAGCGCCCGCAAGTTGCTGATTCTGATCGGTATTCACTTTGGCCAGGAGGACCTGGCCGGCGAGCGAGGTGACCACGTTCTCCAACACCGGCGTGAGCGCCCGGCAGGGGGCGCACCACTCGGCCCAGAAGTCCACCGCCACCGGCGTATCTCGTGAGGCCTCGATGACCTGCGACTCGAAGGCGATCTCGTCGACGTCGAAAATGAGGGGATGCGGGTCCACTAATCAAGTTCGAGCTGATTAAAGACGCAGGTCTTAGTCCGGGCGCGGACGTGCGTCTACATACGCAACGTCGGCGACAGGCACGGTTTAAATGGGGTCAACGGGAAGGAGATTCAATCCGCAAACGGCACTTGCCGCTGGCTCGGTCGACGCAAAGACGGGGCGACCGGGGCTCAGATGACGCAGCAGAGCAGGTCGAACTCGATGTCCTCATCGGCCTGGACGGGGCGCGAGGCCGAGTCCTGAAACTGCATGAATCTGACGGTGAAACGATGACGGCCCGCGCTGATCTCGGCAAAGTACGTGGTTTCCGCGGGAAGAGACACGCGGATCATTTGACAGGGCGTTGCCGTTTCCAAAGTTTTTTGAAAGAAACCGGCGATGGCGATCTCGCGAGTTTCGGTGGCGCTTTCTCGCACCAGGCTTAATATCAGCGACACGGCTTCGTGAAGCAGGTCGAATGACGACAGCCAGTTTCTCAAGTCTCGAATTCTCTGCTCGGTCGGAAGCATCAGCCAGTAGTGGTACGCGGGTAGATCGAAGTTACAGGTGCCCGCGGGGATACTGTTGCGCTGCTTGACCGAGTTCAAAAGCTCGTTGTAGCGCAACTCGTGACCAATGACGTTATCGAATTTGCGCAGACTCTGCAGGATGCTGCGAATTTTCTCGAGGATATCCGTAAGCCGGCTTTGATCGACGTTGGGATTCCGCGACAAGGACTCCAGTCGGGTCGCGTATCGCTCGAGCTCGTTTATGAGCTCCTTTTTTAAATCAGCCCTGCCCAACACCGACTGCACGGCGATGACGCACTCCAGGGTATTGCGGCTGGACCACGGGTCGCCGGAGTTGAGGTGAAATTGTGCGCGCTCGAAAAGATGCTCGAGCCGTAGGAATGAACGGATTCGCTCGCTTAAGGGCTGCTCGTAAATGACCCTTTCGCTGGCTGGATCCGGCTTGGGTTGAGCATTCACCGAGATCCCCGAATGGCGGCTACTGGCTGATTCTTTCATCTATTGGCCCCTTGCCGCAACACTCCGCGCGATTGATCGGTAGAACTGATCGAGTTTTCCCACGTGCTCGTAAAGTTCCTCGAGAGAGCCGCGATTGTCGATAACATCGTCGGCCCGCGCGACACGCTGTTCGCGCGGCATCTGAGCCGACATGATTTCCCGGATCTGCTCTTCCGAGCTGCCATCGCGCTCCACCGCGCGCGCGAGCTGGACGGATTCCGGCGCGTCAACCACCAGGACCCGGTCAACGAGGTTCGTTTGTCCGACCTCGAGAAGTAACGGTATCACCAGCACCACGTAGTCATGACGGGTTTGTGCAATCCTTTCCTGCATTCGCCTGCGTATTTCCGGGTGAAGCAGCTGTTCAAGAACCCGCCGGCGATCGGGATTGCCGAAGACCAGCTCCCGCATTCTTCCCCGATCCAGGCGACCGGCTTCATCCAGCACCCCGGAGCCAAAATTTTCCACTATCGCTTGTAAAACTTTCCCGCCGGGTTCCACCACCTCTCGCGCAATCACGTCCGCATCGATG
>JBFIYQ010000060.1:0-10426 GCA_041605275.1 Gammaproteobacteria bacterium | reverse complement strand
GCGCCGTATTGCTTGACGGCGGTCAGAGGCTGCCCCTCGCAGCGGGTGTCTTCCCCGCCCCTTCCGGGGGTGCCATCACAGTGGGCATGCGTCCCGAGCATCTCGAGCTGACGGAACACCCCGGCGGAGGATCTGTATTGCTGGAAGTGGAGCTGGTGGAGCCGCTGGGCGCAGATACGCTGGTTCACGGGCGTCTCCACGGCGCCGAGCTCACCGCTCGGCTTCCCGGTCACGCTGAGTGCGCGCCGGGTCAGCGGCTATCGCTCACAATTGAGCCGGAAAATCTGCACCTGTTCGATGCGGAGACGGGGAAAAGAATTTAGAAAGATCGGATATCGGTAGGCGGCGGACTGCACGTAGGGCGCAATCGCGAAGCGTATTGCGCCAGAAAACTCGTAGCGATTGACAAATTTCAGGCCCAAGAACTCCTCTAAGGCGGGCTTCGATCAACGGTTACATACCCATCAGCGCACGCACGCCGTACGCCAGCACCAGCACGCCAACGACTCCGCCGGCCCAGAGTCCGGCGAACCAAAGGAGACGCTTGATCCCCGGCCGCACCCTCAATGGTAGCCCTCATCGCCGCGGACCTTGCCGCGAAACACCCAGTACCCGTAAGCGGTATAGATGAGAATGACCGGCACCAGCACGGCGGCGCCGACCAGCAGAAACTTCAGGCTCGTTTCCGGCGCCGCCGCTTCCATGTAAGTGATGTCCGGCGGAATCATGTTGGGGAAAATACTGATGCCGAGACCGGCGAACGCGAGCACGAACAGCACCAAAGAAAGTATGAAGGGCTGCACCTCGTAACGTTTCAGAATCGCGCGGAACAAGAGCACTGCCGTGATTGCGACCAGCAGCGGCACCGGCGAGAACCAGGCGATGTTGGGCCAGCTGAACCAGCGCTGTGCGATATCTTCGTTCAAGAACGGAGTCCACAGACTGACAATGACGATCGCGAGCAAAATCCAGAATGCCAACGGCACGAGAAAATGGAAGCAGCGATCCTGAAGTTCTCCTTCGGTTTTCATCACCAGCCACGCCGCGCCAAGCAGCGCGTAGCCCACCATCAGTGCGATGCCGCAGAAAACGCTGAACGGCGTGAACCAGTCGAACCAGCCGCCGGCGTACATCCTTCCTTCAGTTTCGATGCCCTGAACGAACGCGCCGAGCACGATACCCTGGGTGAACGTCGCCAGCGCCGATCCGCCGTAAAATGCGCGATCCCACCAAATCTTGTGGCCGGGGTCCTTGAAGCGGAATTCGAAGGCGACGCCGCGAAAGACCAGCGCCAGCAGCATGGCAATGAGCGGCGCGTACAGGGCCGTCAAAGCCACGGAGTAGGCCAGGGGGAAGACGGCGTAGAGCCCGCCCCCGCCGAGAACCAGCCAGGTTTCATTGCCGTCCCATACCGGCGCAATGGTATTGGTCATGATGTCCCGCTTACGCGCATCCTTGACGAAGGGAAAGAGCAAGCCGACGCCAAGATCGAAGCCGTCCATCACGACGTACATCAGCACCGCGAAGGCGATGATGGCGTACCAGACAAATGCCAGGTCGATGGTCACGATCCTTCCTGCCTTGCCGTTGCCGTCTCATGCATCGGTGGCGGCGGGTGGCTGGCGCGGTAGGGGATATGTTCCTCAATCTCCGGCTCGCCGGGATCCGGCGGATGGCGCATCACCTTGAGGATGTAATAAATCCCGGCCCCAAAGACGAGAAAATAAACCACCAAGAAGCTCAACAGCGATCCGGCCACCGCGAGCGCGTCAATGGGTGAGCGGCCCTCTGACAGACGCATCAGGCCGTAAACCAGGTACGGCTGACGGCCCACTTCCGTGGTGATCCAGCCGGCAATCACGGCGATGAACCCCGTCGGCCCCATGAGAACCGCGAGGCGGAGCAACCACGGGGTGGTCGTGAGTCGCCCTTTCAGGCGCAGAAAAAGACTGAGAAGTCCCGTCAGCGCCATGGCGAAGCCAATGGCCACCATAATGCGGAAGCTCCAGAAGATAATGGCCGAAGGCGGCCGCTCGTCCGCGGGCCACTCCTTGAGCCCCCGGATCTCGCCGTTGAAATCATGGGTGAGGATAAAGCTGCCGAGCTTCGGAATCGCGATCTCGTATTTGGTCCGCTCCTCTTCCTGATCCGGCATGCCGAAAAGAATCAGCGGCGCGCCGCGCTGGGTTTCCCAGTGTCCTTCCAGCGCCGCCACCTTTGCCGGCTGGTGCTCCAGCGTGTTCAGACCGTGAAAGTCACCGACGAGAATCTGTATCGGCGCTACCAGCGTTGCCATCCACATGGCCATGGAGAACATCAGCGCCGCGGGCTGGTTGTCGCGATTGCGCAGCAAATGGAAAGCGCCCACGGCGCCTACGACGAAAGCGGTGGTGAGATACGCCGCCAGAACCATGTGCACCAGGCGATAAGGAAACGACGGATTGAAAATGATCGCCCACCAGTCCGCGGGCACGAACTGACCGTTCTCCAGGGCGTAACCCTGGGGCGTCTGCATCCAGCTGTTGGCAGACAGAATCCAGAAAGTCGAGATGAGCGTCCCGATGGCCACCAGAAGCGTGGCGACGAAGTGGAGGTTCTTGCCCACCCGCTTCATGCCGAAGAGCATCACACCGAGGAAACCGGCTTCGAGAAAGAAGGCGGTCAGGACTTCGTAGCCGAGAAGCGGGCCCAGAACCGGCCCAGTCTTGTCGGCGAACGGGCCCCAGTTGGTGCCGAACTGGTAGCTCATGACGATACCGGAAACGACACCCATGCCGAACGACAGAGCGAAAATCTTCAGCCAGTAACGGTAGACGACCATGTAAACTTCGCGGCCGCGAAGCAGGTAAAGGCCTTCCAGCACGGCAAGATAGCTGGCCAGCCCGATGGTCAGGGACGGGAAGATGATGTGAAACGCGACGGTGAATGCAAACTGGAAGCGCGAGAGCAGTTCCGCGTCCATGGATCACTCCTCTTCGTGTACTTCTCGGCCCGACTCGTGCTGAGCCTCGCGGCTTAGTCAGGAAATGGGGACTGATGCCAATACTATCAAGACATCAGATACTTTTTCGAATCAGGAGATCGGTCCGTTGGGTGTCACCAGCACCTTGCCACCGCGGGCTTCGCGCGCGGCGTGCTCGAGCGCCTTTTTAATTTCGTTGATGCCGTAGACGGCCGCAATTTTGACCTCGAGCGCCTTGTCTTTGACGCGCTCCGCCAGATCCGCGTAAAGCGCTGTCCTTTCCTCGCCGGACATGGCGCCCAGATGCTTGACCAGCCAGAAGCCGGTCAGGCTGATTTGACGAAAGACCACCTGAAAGGGGTTGATGGCGCAGGGACGGCCGCTCAAGAGCCCGTAGTTGACGACAACGCCACCTTCGGCGAGGCACTCCGCCATGCGTCCGGTGGCGTCTCCGGCAACGGCGTCGATTCCGAGAGGAATCTCAGCGGCCTGGGTCGCTTCGGCTACACGGTCGGCAAGATTCGCCCCGTCCACGAGGACCACGTCGGCCCCCAGTGCTTGGAGCGGCGCCAGTTGGTCCTCCCGCCGCACCACATTCACCGTGCGCACCCTCTCGGCCTTTGTCAGTCCGATAAGATTGGTGCCAACACCCGAGTTGGCCGCGTTCTGGATCAGCCAATCACCGGCACGAAGCGCGCGATAGCGCTTCAACATCAGATAGGCCGTCGCCGGATTGATCTTCAGCATGGCGAGCTGCAGCGGGTCAGCGTCGACGCCGACAGGCAGAACTTCTCCGGCCTTCACCCGCTTGCGCTGCATCCAGTTTTCGCGCCCCATCAACAACGCCCGGTCCCCCGGCTTGACGTGGGTGACCCCCGCCCCGGTTTTCACTACCCTTGCGAGCCCTTCGGAACCCGGTATCGCCGGCAGCTTGGGCCGGCTTGCATAGGTTCCTGCAATGGTCAGCAGATCCACCGGATTAATGGGAAAAGCTTCCACCTCCACCAGAACCTCTCCCTCTCCCGGCGCACCCGGCTCGTCCGCGTCCACCGCGTCGGCAACCTCGTGGGCCTTTCCGAAAGCATTAAACTGCACAATTTTCATAGCGGTATAACAGTGACAAGTGACGGGTAACAATCAATCCGCGCGGTGAAAGTGACAATCAGACTAGACCGCACTGTAATGGCGGCTTTCCGCGCCTCTTTAATTCAATCGGCCCAGTTGGGCGAGTTGTCAGATCGACGACGGGTTAGAGCAAGAGTGCGTTGCCGTTACTGATCTCTCGCGTACCCGATACCGTTTCGCGACATACGGCATACGATCCTTAGCGTTTTCCTTTCCCCTTCTTTTTCCGCTGCGACGACTTCGCCCGGCGGACTTTTCTCCGGGTTGCCCCGGTCACATAGACGACCCCCCAGAGCAGGACCGGCGCCGCGGCAATGTACGCCCAGGCGGGGATGCTACCGGTAGTTAGCTTTTCCTCTACATGTTTCCGACCGACGAAATTGACATGATGCAGACGCGCGGTTGTCTGGTCGCCGCGTTTTGCCTGCATGCGAATTTCTGCCTGGGCGTCGCCCGCCCGCACCGATAGCATCCTGCCGATATCGCTGTCGTGCAAGTGCAGACGGACGCTGTAATACCCTTTGCTATCGGTGCGTCCGCTGCCGATGGTCTGATCACCCATCAATACGGTTACCGGAACGCCGGAACGAGGGTTCTTTTGCGCATCCATCACGTATCCTCGAATGTCGTAGCGATGGTCGGCTTCATGCTCCGCCGCTGCCGTCCCAGCATACAAAAGCAGCAGCACGGCGACCCCTATAATTGCAATTATGATTGATTTCCGATGGCGGGATGCAAAAGTTTTCATTGTGAAATTTCTATTTCAAAAACGCTTGACGAATTTCTTCAAGACCTGCTCAATCCGTGCAACGCGCTGATCAGATGATCCTGAAAGGGTTATAAATGGAACTTGACGTTGAATTAGTTCTGCCCGCGTTTGTTTCTGAAACGCGTCTCGATGCGCTTCGCCCGATCTGTCGGGGGTATCCCGGTACGCAAAATCATTCTCGCACAGAAAAAACAGGTCGTATCGGTCCTTTGCTTCATCGGCAAGACTGCTGAGTTTGGGGTGGGCCTGCCCGTGATAATACAGCGAAAACATATATGTGGTGGTTGCATCGGTGTCGACGAACAAGTATTGATTTGCTTCGACCACGGTCCGCTCCTCGCGTTCCCTGTGCTCCTGGGCGATCTCAACTAGCTGCTCGGGCTTCAATCTGCGGCCAATCTGGTGATTTTCCCAGTACTCCCTTCCATATTCGGGCATCCAAACCGTGTTGTGACGCTCCGCCAGGCGTCTTGCCAGCGTGGTCTTTCCCGTGCAGGGCGCTCCCAGGAAAACCACCCAGGTGACAAGATCTCGGTAGACAATTGGATCCACGAACTTCCTGAACGCATGTGGATCTTCGCGGATTGATGTTCCCGAGATCGGAGCCCGTTGCCTTTCAGGGTCAATTCGCCGGTCAACTGCGTTCAAGGCCTTGCTTACATGCTCACCGTAGAACTCGCTGGAATAAAAATGAGTTACGACGCGTCCGCCGAGGCAGGAAAGAATGTAATTTTCGTGGAGCCTCTTTATGTCCGGCGTATCACCGACGACGGTGGGCCCGTTCAATGCTTCGATTATCTCAACGCCGGGATAAAGCCTGCGAAGCCATTTGGTCCTTACTTGGAGGGGTATAGGCGTCGTGTCCTGCGCGTCATAAATTATGACGATGAGATCATCCACCTCCGACAAGGCGGTCTCTATTAGAAGCTGGTGCCCCTTATGGAGCGGTGCGAATTTCCCTAATGTCAGTCCCGTGCTCATCGAATTCTTGCCTGAACGAGGTTCTCCAGGCGAAGTAGCCGCTGGTTGCGAGTATAAGAAAAACGAAATAAAGACCAGCCGTAAAGTAGAGCGTTTTGTGTAGGTAAATGGCGATAGCGGCCACATCGACAATTATCCAGAAAAGCCACGATTCCAACTTTTTTCTAGCAATTAACCATTGAGCGACAAGGCTGGTCACCGTGGTGAAGGCGTCGGGATACGGCACCGAAGCGTCGGTGAACGAATTCATGGCAAATCCAAGCGCCACCGTGCCCGTAACGGCAACGCAGATCCAAATTCCAATCGCCTTTAACGGCAACCGAGATACCAGTACCTGCTCTCCTGGCCTTCCGCCGTGTAGCCAGTAATACCACCCGTAAATCTGCAAAATAACGTAAATGAAATGGAGAATAAGATCCGAGTAAAGCTTAACCTCATAAAAAATAATCATAAAAAGCGAAACTTGAACCAATCCTGTTGGCCAGCACCAGATATTCTGACGAATGTAAAACCAGACGCAAAGAATTCCGAAAACGGTCGCCGACGCTTCGATCCAAATCATAGCAACGTCAGTACTGAGTGAGAGACCGATTTCAGGTCATTCGCCTGGCTGGTAAAGGATTACAAAGCGACCCAAGGTCTGCGCCAGGGAGCCGAGATTCCCAGGAGAGTTGTTCAGCCCGCAATCGTCTGAAAAAGCACGAAGCCCCCCAGAGCGACTACCGCCAGGCCCCAGTACATGGCGCTGTTTCCCGCTGCGGTCTGATCACGGTCGATACAGCATTCGGTTGGATCGGCGGGATTGTAATAGACGGGGACGGTGACGCCCGGTTTGTAGCGGTCCTCTAGCTCTTTCGCCAGGCGCTTGGAGCGAAACGTCATCCGGCCTCCCGGACGGATCGTTTCCCCGACGTAGTCCACGCCGTCGACCTGATACCCGTACCTGATGCTGGCGAAGAAATCTCCTAGATAGCTGCGCGTCAACAGAAATGACTGCACTTTACCCCTCGTTTCAGGCCAGTTGCGCATTCTTTCCAGCGCCTTCGAAGCACCGAGCTCGCCGAATACGACCACAAGCCCAGCGGCCATTAGCAATATGGCAACCAGAAGATTCATGGAGTAAAGAATAACCTGCCGCAGGCGCCGGGGAACAAGTGAACTTCAGACTATCGAACAACAGCAAGCCCTGGCCGCGACGGACATCTGAACGATCCCCGCTTTGCTTAACGACAGGAGAGGTCCTGCCGCCGCGGCTTGTCGGCGTCAGGCGCTCTTGGCTTTGGTCTTCTTTGAGGATTTCTTCGACGGCGTTTCTTTCTTCGCCGGTGCTTCAGCAGACGCCGTTTTGACTGGGGGCTTCTCCTCTACCGGGGTCTCTTCTGCTGACGACTCGCTTGGAGTCGAACGTGGGCCCGAAAAAACATCGCCAATCAGCTTCCACGCCTCCTCGGCGCCCCGAGCGATCTCGTGCCAGGCCTCCTCGGCCGCGTCCTCGATTCGCCGCACCTGATTCTGGGCTTCTTCCCGGTGGCGGCGCAGACTCTGAATCTGCGCCTCCAGCCGAAGTCGGGCGCCAGTCTCCGCCTTTTCATACGCGTCCTCGAGCCTTCTGATGTCCGCGTTCCATTCGTCCAGCCTCTTCTTCACTCGTTCGACGTACTCGTCTCTCTTTGCCATTGCCCGCCCTCCTGAGTCGCTTATTGAATCCGCAGTCCGGAACGGGACGCCGTTTCGGACCAGAGCTGCGGTCATTATATTTCAACTGGGTGCGAGGGCTGAATGGGATTTTACTTGGAACGCACCAGCCGCTCGGCCATGAGCTTGATCAGGCGTATGGCCACCGCCGGATGGGCCGCCAGCAGGCGCTCGAACTCCGCCGCGTTGAAAACGCAGGTCCACACGGTTCCCACCGCCTGAACCGAGGCCGCCCTCGGCGTCCCCGTGAGGGTAGAAAGCTCGCCGATGAAAGTGCCTTCCCGGTCGTCAAACTCGATCAGCTTGCCGCCGCGCTCGATGCGCACTTTGCCCTGCAGCAGCAGAAACGCTTCATAAGAAGCGTCGCCTTCGTGGCAAAGATACTCGCCGTCCTTGAAGCGGGCGAAGTGCCGGGTGAGATCCGCTCGATTGAGTAACGACGCCCACAGCGGATCCATGACCGAATCGATGATCGGGCGAACTTCCGCGTCATCGTGATCGTGGCGCTCCATGCTGGTCGGCTCCTCGACAACCACGATGCCGGTGGCTTTTTTCAGCCGTTCCAGCACTTCAGCGGCGCCTCCCGGGCGCGCGGCCGGATCATCGGCAACAAGGCTCATGATCAGCTCGTCGAGCTCCTCGGAAACGCTGATGCACTCCGAGGAGAGCCGCGGCAGCGAGGATTCCTTGCCCGTGGCGTCCTTCTTGATCTTCTCCGGGTGCTTGGCCAGGTTGTAGCCGGTTCTAAGCGCCCAGGCGGTGGCGCCCACCGCCCACAGATCGGTCCGGGTATCCATCTTGTCCAGCTCCAAGCGCCACTGCTCGGGCGCCTGGTAGCCGCGCGATCCGGCGCCTACGGTACGCGCCGGCCCCTGACTCACCTGCACCGCCTGGGAAATTCCAAAATCCAGAAGGTGATAGCCACCGCGGCCGTCGTTCATGATGTTGGCCGGTTTGATATCCAGATGCAGAATGCCGGCGCGATGGGCGACCTTCAGCGCGCGAAGCAGATCTACCAGCAGCAGCCAGGTTTCTTCGTCATCCAGGCTGAACTTGGACTTGAAGGCGTCGGCAAGGGAGCCGTGTCGGTAAAGGTCCATGACAAAAAACGACAGTCGCTCGTTGACGGTCCAGTCGTAAACTCTCGGAATGTACTCCGAACGCATGGACAGCAACGCTGACAGCTCCCGCCTGATAAAACCCGTGGTGTCGAACTCGGCGATGGGATTGAAAAATTTGATTGCGACGACCCGCGGCGGCACCTCGGCGGCGTCGTCGTCCGGTTCGACGCATTCCGCCACCCACACGCTGCCAAACGCCCCGTTGCCGATACGCTTGTGGAGCCGGTAGCGATGCCGCCCCCGGATCATCTGGTTGGCCTCGAGCTTGGAAAGCTCCGAGGTCTTCCGGGGGTTCTCTACCGGTATCGCGGAAAATAAGGTTTCTTCCGGGGTCAAGGAAGGAAATGTTCTCGTCAATCCTATGATTCAGTATGGACCGGGGACCGAAACATTCAATGAGCGATCCCGGCGCAAGTCGCGGTTTTAGACCCCTCAATTCCTCTTGGACGAGGCCCGGCCGCTCAGTGCGAAATTTCTAAATTGCGAGGCAGGCGGTTTTTTCGCTTTGCCCGGCCAACTATCATTGGTGTAGGGCGTGTGCCCGTAGACGATGATTTGTCCTTTAATGCCATGAAGAGATCACTCATTGCCATGACGCTGGCGGCTGCACTTTCGGCATGCGGCGCAGACGATCCCAATGCTCAGCTCGACAAGATTGACAAGCTGCTGGCCGAAAATCGCTCATTGACTTCAACGCAGGTGTCCCAGGTCACAGAGTCCGTTGCCAACGGCAAGAGGCTGCTCGCTGAAGGCAATCGGAAAGAGGCGTCGAAGCAGCTCGCCGAAGCCATCAAAGTGCTGGAAAAAGCCTCCGACGCGTATTAATACGGCGACGGCATCTGCCCCGTCGTCGGCGGGCGGTCGAAATCCGAAGAGACGTCGATCGAATCCGCTCTGATCGGAATTCGCCACCTCGGCCGTCTTCCTTTTCATCCCCTTCTTGTTTTGCATATCGCCAGAATTTCGGCGCCGATCTTTGGCAGCCGGCATTCGGCAATTTTATCGAGACCGGAACTCTGCTCCGGGACTGAACCGGAGTGATCGGATTTGGGTTCCTGAGCCCGGTGCTTGCCCCCAGGGACGGCCAAAATATGGACCACAACCACCACTGGCGTGTTGATGGCCCGCCCCCTGGCTGGCAAGATGCCTCCATCGGCCCCCAAGAAGGAGCGAGAGGCCGCCGCAACTCCACAGGCGTACGCTCGTGCGCGGAGAACAAATTAAAAACCAATCCGGAGGAGAATAAGATGATGCAAAGACTCTCGGCATTCGCGCTGTCGGTCGCCATCGGCCTTTCGGCCGCCGGCGCGGCCCAGGCGGAATGCAAGAACGAGACCCTGAAGAAAGTGCTCGACCGCGGCAAGATCGTGGTCGGCGTGAAGGCTGACTACAAGCCGTGGGGGTTCCGCGATACCAACGGCAACCTCGTCGGCATGGAAATCGACATGGCCAAGGACGTGGCCGACGCGCTGGGCGTGGGTCTGGAACTGGTTCCAGTACAGTCGTCAAACCGCATGCAGTTCCTTCAGCAGGGCAAGATTGATCTCATGATCGCCACCATGTCGGACCGGGCCGACCGGCGAAAGGTAGTCGGAATTCCTGAGCCGCCCTACTACACCTCCGGCACCAACGTGCTGGCGAAGAAGGGCATGGTGAAGAGTTGGGACGATCTCCGCGGTAAGCCGGTCTGCGGTAAGCAGGGCGCTTTCTACAACAAGGCCACCTCGCAGCGTTACGGCGCCAACATCGTTGCATTCGTCGGCAACGCCGAGG
>JBFIYQ010000059.1:0-10507 GCA_041605275.1 Gammaproteobacteria bacterium | reverse complement strand
GCATCGCGCTGGTTTGCGCGGAAGAAGATCCGATTTGCTGTCACCGTCGGTTTTTGCTGACGCCCCCGCTGACCGCCCGTGGTCTGGCGGTGTTGCACCTCCGCGGGGATGGCCGGGTGCAGCCGGAGTCGGAGCTACTTGCCCGCCAAGGCGCGGCGGGGGTTTCGCGGCAGCGAGATCTTTTTAGCTGATAGCGAAGCGGCGCGATGGCTCTCCCTCGCACCCGGCAGCCTCGACCCCGATGTCGCGTATGGAAGGGTGGCAACGCGGGCTTGTTTCGGCGGGGGTGCGCTATCATAGTTAGTCATTATCTCCGGAAAATGATCATGAAAACCCTATCCGCGATCTGCCTGACGGTTGCCCTGATTCTTTCGCCCTACGCGCGGGCGACCATCTGGGACATGCCGACGCCCTACGGCGAAAGTAATTTCCACACCTTGAACATCAAGCGGTTTGCAGAAGAGATTAAGAGCGAAACCAACGGCAAGCTGGAGATCAGGGTTCACAGCGCCGGCTCGCTGTATAAGCATCCCGAGATCAAGAACGCGGTGCGCTGGGGACAGGTTCCCATTGGAGAGTTTCTGCTTTCTCGTCTAAGCGACGAAGACGCCGTGTTCGAAATCGATGCCGTGCCTTTTCTTGCAAGCACGTACGAGAAAGCCGGCTACCTCTGGGAGGCGTCGAAACCCACCATCGCTTCTCTTCTGGATCAGCAGGGACTGATGATCTTGTTCGCGGTTCCGTGGCCGCCGGAAGGGTTCTACTCCAAAAGACCGCTGAGGGAAATCAAGGACCTCAAGGGATTGAGGGTCCGCGCCTACGACACCATCACCGCGGCGCTGGCCAGGCACGCCGGCGCCATTCCTACCGAGATCGAGTTGCCGGATGTTCCTCAAGCATTCAAAACCGGCCGAATCGAGGCGATGATCAATTCGCCGTTCACCGGGGCTGACGCGGAAGCCTGGAATTTCGTCGAATATTTTTACCACACCCAGGCCTGGCTGCCGAAAAATATCGTGGTCGTCAACAAGCAGGCGTTCCGTCGTCTCGACACAGACGTGCAGACGACCATACTGGCCGCTGCGGCGCGTGCCGAGCGGCGCGGCTGGGAGGCGAGCAGGGAAGAGACAAGCCAGATGCTGGACGTGCTGCGCGATAACGGAATCAGCGTGCACACGCCCGAGAACGGACTGATGCAGGGGCTATACCGGATCGGGCGCAAAATGACCGTTGACTGGTCGCAGAAAGCAGGCGACGACGGTATTCAGATCATTCGGCAGTACTATACCCTCCACTAGAGCGGCGCGCCGGCCGCACGGTTCAGCCGGTGGAGCGGTTCGGCGGCTTTTCGCTCGCCGTGTGGCCACGTCCCGAATAAACGCCGGCGCGGTCGTCGATTTTTCGTGCTTCGCTGCCGGATCAACAGGGATGAGTTTTTCCGCCAGATCGATGCTCGATGGGGTTTCGGCTTTTAGCAACCTCTGGTCCCCGCGTTTCCGGATGGCGCTCCAGCGCGGGCCGATTCTGATTTTAAAGGGTGTCAGGCTGAAGTATCACTCATTAGGCCGACTGCCGGGCGGCCCTTGTTGAGGCGCGACACGGATGTTCGTATTCCTTTCTAGGAATGCCGCATGGGTGCTCGCCGTCGGTGTGTTTGCGGGTCTCGCGCTTCCCGGCCTCGCCGAGTGGCTGCG
Organism: Gammaproteobacteria bacterium; assembly: GCA_041605275.1. Classification (GTDB taxonomy): domain Bacteria; phylum Pseudomonadota; class Gammaproteobacteria; order HK1; family HK1; genus CAMYJH01. The sequence continues at coordinate 8,813 of JBFIYQ010000059.1, read as the reverse complement.
CCCGCTGTTACCGCTGGCGGTCGCCGGGCTTCTCGTCCTTTCGGTAATGCAGACGAACTACGCCGAGTTCCGGCGCCAGCTGGATCGGCCGCGCGTTCCGGCGATCATTGTTTTCTGTCTGCTGTGCTTATCGCCGACGTTTGTATGGGTGATGGTCAATGCGCTCGGGCTACCCGAGGGTCTCAAGCCGCCGCTGGTGCTTATGGCGGCGGCCCCGCCCATCATGGCGGCGCCGGCGATGGCCCTGATGTTGAATCTCAATGCCGCGCGCATGCTTGCGGTTGTGGTGGGAGCGACACTGGTCGCGCCTTTTACTTTAGGCCTGGCGGCAGAATGGTTTGTTGGTGCCGAGCTGCGAATCAATCCTTTTCATCTGGCCGTGAGGCTTGCCGCCTTCATAGGCGGCTGCTTCGCTCTCGCCGCGCTTCTTCGGCTGTCGTTAGGCGCGAAACGAATTAATCAAAATAAACCTTTTCTCGATGTGCTGGGACTTTTACTGTTGCTTGCGTTCGCCGTGGCGATCATGGACGGAGTCGCGCACAGGCTTTCGGTAGAGACCGAGTACGTCCTCGCCGTAATCGCGATTTCATTTGTAGCCAACATTTTTCTGCAGCTGGCCGGCGGCGCGGCATTTTTCCGTACCGGCGCGCGCAGCGCGCTCACCGTGGCATTTGCATGCGGCAATCGTAATATGGGACTGCTGCTGGCCGTGATGCCCGAATCTTCGGCCCCTGACACGTTGCTTTATTTTGCCGTCGCCCAGATTCCCATGTATACGCTCCCCGCGCTGCTCTCGCCCATGTACAATGCGCTACTGAAACGCGCGTCGTAGTACGGCCAGGTCGCCTGACTGGTTCGAGATTTCCCGGCTTAGGCCCGGGAGTGAAACAAGAACATTAAGAAACGGTTGCAGCGTAAGCAGCCTGGCAAAAGGAAGGAGAGAAAACATGCCCGACGTCACCATAGATTCCCCAGACGGCAAGTTCTCGGCGTATCTGGCCACTCCCGGCGGCGATGGGCCCGGTATGCTCGTGATCCAGGAAATCTTCGGCGTGAACAAGGACATGCGCGATCATTGCGATCGTCTCGCGTCGCAGGGCTACATTGCGCTGTGCCCGGATCTTTTTTGGCGACAAGAGCCGGGCATTCAAATTACAGATCAGTCCGAGGAGGAGTGGGCGCGCGCTTTCGAGCTGTTTCAGGGCTTTAACGTGGACCTGGGTGTTGTCGATCTCAAGGAATCTCTGGAATACCTCAGGGACCTCGACGGATGCACCGGCCGAGTTGGAACGGTGGGTTTTTGTCTCGGGGGCAAGCTGGTGTATTTAATGGCTTGCCGATCCGACGCGGACTGCAACGTAAGCTATTACGGAGTCGGGCTGGACGAGCTTCTTCACGAGGCGCCACAGATCACCACCCCCACCATGCTGCATATCGCCGAAGAGGACGAGTTCGTCTCGAAGGAAGCACAGTCGAAGATTAACGAAACCCTCGCCCATCATCCCTGCGTCACCATTCACAATTATCCCGGCGTTAACCACGCTTTTGCTCGGCACGACGGCGTGCACTACGATAAGGCTGCGGCCAAGCTCGCCGACGAGCGCACGAGCAAATTTCTTCAATCGAACCTGGGCTGATCACGGACGTGGCGTGAAGGCCGGCTCGCGGTCAGCGGGACCGCGAACCGTCGCGCCCGGGCGTCGGCCCGCATCCGGACGCCCCGAAAGCGACCGGGCGCGAGCGCCGTGACTCGAATCCGTGAATCGGGCATGCTTAATGGGGGTTTTCATCTGCGTTTAACAACCTGACGTGCGCCGACTCCCGGGGTGACGGAGCCTTCGGCTCGTTCGACGGCGGTGCCGCGTCCACCGACAAGAAGCCGTGCTCGCTTAGGCGCGGTTTGAACGGAGTGCCTGGAACTTGCGCTTGGACAGATACCGTATGATTATCTGCGGAGAGCCGGGGAGAGAGCAGACGCGGGAAACGCGCGTCGTCTCTGAAGATAAAGAAAAAGCGCCGTGATGAAGCTTTACGATTGGCCGTTATCCGGTAACGCGTACAAAATCCGGCTGTTTCTCTCTCTGCTCGGCATCGAGCACGAGAAAGTTCCGATTGATTTGAGATCCGGGGAAAGCCGCAAGCCGGAATTTCTGATTAAAAATCCGCGAGGACAGATCCCGGTGCTGGAAGATAACGGTACGGTTGTCTGGGACTCTCAGGCCATCCTCGTCTATCTTGCCAGACGCTATGGAGGAGAGACCTGGCTTCCGCTCGACCCGGTTCCGATGGCTCAGGTAGCGCAATGGCTGGCCGTTTCGGAAAACGAGCTGCTGTTCGGACTGGCGCGTGCGCGGGCGGTGAAGAAGTTCGGACGGGAATTCGACCTCAAAGCTTGTCAGGATTACGGCAAGTCAGGTCTCAATGTCTTGGACGCTCACCTTGAATCTGAGGACTGGCTTGTCGGAGCACAGCCCACGATTGCGGATATCGCCTGCTACCCCTATGTCGCGCTGGCACCCGAGGGTGAAGTTCCACTCGGGGACTGGCCGAATGTCATCGGCTGGATCCGTCGGGTGCAGGGATTGCCGGGCTACGTTGGCATGGAAGGTATCACCGAAGGCGGCTGACTGCGGAGTCGATTGAGAGTCGTAGATGGACGCATCTCAGTATTCTTTCGACGCGATTGAGAGCCTGGACCCCGGCAGCTCTGCTGGTAAGCGGCTCAAAGCCGATCTGGAGCTGGCCCTGCTCGAGGCCATGAATGAAAACGGTAAGAAAGGGGTCGATGAGATTATCGGTCTACTCAACAACAACGGTCACGATCTGAAACTGGTGGCCAGCGACGGGCAGTTGTCGGAATACAGTGAAAAGCTCCCGGATGGAAAGCGTCTTTTTATCGTTCGCGCCTGCCTTTCCAGCGAGTTCAGCTTTGTGCATGTCCTGTTCGAATTGGCGGAGCCCGCCGATCTCGGTCCGGAAGAAGAAGCGCTCGAGGAGTTGAGACAAAGTTTCTACAAGCGTTTCGTCGAGATCGTCACCAACGTCGATGCAGACCAGTTTACCGAGCTCGAATCTGATGCCCGCGACATTTATCTCGTCGGGCTACTGGAGGGAGATGTCAATAACGGTGGTTTCAGCCAGTATTTCTGGAACACCGAGGGCCAGCACGCCGCGGATACCGTCGATGTGCTGAAACGAATTGGCGCCAAGGAGACGGCTTCACTGCTGCGACGGGCAATGAAGCTTTACGGCGCGCCGCCTTCGGGCGATTTGGACGAGTGGTATGACCGACTGGAGCGGGTCGATTCCGAACACGAAGACGATCTTGCGGAGCTGGATGAGCGTTTCTACGAGGGGATCGACGACCTTTCCGCGCTGGTCATGAGGCACCTGAAGGCGCGGAACGGCAGTTAGTCTCGACGGTGGTACGCGAGGCTGAGTGCGCACGGCTCGATCAAGAAAACGACTCCACCGAATAGCGTTTGCACCGCACCTGGTCTGACCAGTAATCCGCTTCGAACCCGGCCTTACTCTTGAGCTGGCGGACAAAATCCGCGGGCTCGGGGAGACTCTCCCAGACGGCAGGCAGGAATGTACCCCTGCGCTTGCCCTCTTCGATCACGAGGCCGTCTACCCCGGGTCGAAGCACGCTGAGCAATTCCGCCTCCGAACTCACACTCAGATCTTCGGGCGGAGACAACACCGAGATGCTGATGGCGAGCCGTGTGGCCTCTTCGATTGTCACCGGGTTGAAGCGCTTGTCGCTGAAGGCCGCCGCGTGCGCGTTGTAACTCACATCCTCCACCAGCGTGCGCAAAGCCACCAGGCTGCCGATGCACCCTCTGAGCTCGCGGTCGAGTTTAAGCGTAACGAAGCTCGCGCGACGCTGCGCCAGCGGGTCAGAGAACTCGCTGGGATTGACCGGTCTGGGCCTGCCATGCTCTAGACCGTGACGGATTGAGTTCGACGCCAGGCCCAGGAGCACCCTGCGGTCGCCGAACGAAAGCCGTTTGGCGCCGGTTTCGTAAACCAGATATGCGCCGTAGCCGACCACCCGATCGCGTCCGCCGGCGGTATCGCCGGAATTTCTGAGGTCCACGGTCTCGGCGGCGAGTCCGCGCCCGCCCGCCAGGTACAAAAGCCCGTTCACCGCGTTTCGTCCACAGGCGTCGCCGTACCCTATGGCGCCGTAGTCCAGGGATTCAATCGCTCTCGATGTCGCCGCGTCACGCTCGCGCGCGGTTTCGTAGTCGTGGTAATGGCTGAGATCAGAGCTGATCACGAAAAGCGTTTCGGGTCCGCCCCAGAGCGCGTCTATGAGAGCGCCGACGTGTTCCGGTCCGGCGTCCCCCACCAGCAGCGGCACCAAACGGAAGCTCCCAAGGGTCTCGATAAGAAAGGGCAGGTGCACCTCGAGACTGTGCTCCTCGGCGAAGGCGGCATCGTGCTCGGAGACGAAGGGGAAACTACGCGCCAGCCGAAGGCCGTCGACATCCACCGGGACCGCACCGACCGGCGTATTGAAGGCTTCCGCCGTACTTATCGCCACGCCGCTGAAGCCGACGCGGTGGGCCGGTCCCAGCAACACCACCCGCTCAATACCCCCCGCCAACGCTCTAAGCGGCGCGTAAGCCGAACCGGCGACCGGCCCGGAGTACCGGTATCCGGCGTGGGGCGCGATTACCGCCTTGGGCGGCGCGTCGTTCGCGGGCCGCGCGGCATCGAGAAATCCGGATACCTGTGACTTCAGGGTCCCCGGATCCGCCGGATAGAACATTCCTGCTACCGCAGGAGGCTTGACCCGCAGCAGCTCGACGTTTCCGCCGGCGCCGACTATCCGCATCGTCATGCTGTCAGCTCGCTCGTTATCGGGAAGGTCGATGACAAGGTACTTTCGCGCTCAGATAGACCTATTGTAGCGCCAATCTCATCGCCGGGAGAGAGGTCAGCGCTTGAGCGCATCGACCTTGGCCTCGAGCCGCGTTTCGTGGCGCGCCAGGTCGATAACGAAGCGAATATGCCGACCCCGGCCCACAAGCTCGGCGGCGTCCGAGACTTCGGCGCCCAGCGTGACCTTTCGCCCCTCGAGCTCGCTTACCCAGACCCGCACCGTAACTTCTGCGCCTAATGGGGTGGGCCCCAGGTGGTCCACGGAAACGTGAACGCCGAGAGAGCTTTCGCCCGGCTCCAGGTGCTCCTCGATCAACCGGTAGCAGGCGTACTCGATGTCGCTCACCATCGCCGGGGTGCTGTACACGCGTTTATGCTCGCCGAGGAAAGCGATAGTTCGCGCCTGGTCGACGGAGATTTGCTCGACGCGTTCGACCCCAGATTTCAGACTCGATCTCATCAGCGTGGTTCGATCATCGGGTCCGCCGTGACGGCGCGATTTCGTTCTCGCCCCGTTGAGTTCCTGCACCGTGTAGGATGGTAATCAAAAGTAATTCTGCTGAACACGCCGCTCGAGCCGCCCACCGAAAGGTTGCGCACACCCGGCGACCGCCTCACGCCGCGGCCAGCGGGTCGCGCTCCTATCGTTGCGACAGGCGGCGAAAAAACGCAAGTTTTCGGGGGAATCCGTGAAATGAGCTATGCGGTCTCGTTCGCCCTGCTGAGCATGACCTTCGGCGGTCTCATCGACACGTTGTATAAGGTGTACGCCCGCAAAGCGCGTTCCCGCGGTGTATACCTCTTTGGGATGGGGCTGGTGTGGTTCCTCCTCCAGCTGGTGGAGTTCGTCGCGCGCGGAGAAGCGCTGCAGTTCAATTCTGCCGACCTACGCTACGGTATCGCGGCAGGCGCGATGGTGACATTGTCGAACCTGCTCTACATCGAGAGCATGACCCATCTGGACATCAGCCTGGGCGCAACGATTTACAGGCTGAACACCATCGGCGTAGTGGTGCTCGGCTTTCTGTTTCTGGCGGAGCCATTGGGCGGCGTGAAGATGCTGGGAATCGCCTGCGGGGTGATCGCGGTCGTTTTCCTATATCAGCGTGACGACGGCGAGCGGGGGCGGATCGTCGCAACGTTCCTCTGGGTGATGCTGCTTGCGGCTATTCTGCGCGCTGCTTTCGGCATCATATCCAAGGGCGGCATCATGGCCGGCGCAAGCCCCTCGATGATAATGGTAATCGCCGCCGCCTGCTGGATGGCCGGAGGACTGTGCTATGCGCTTTGCAGGGAGCGGCGTATGAGCGTGGGCCGCAATGAAATCGGCTACTGTTTCGCCTCTGGACTGGTGGTGTTCGCAATCGTCAATTTTCTCATGCTGGGGCTCAAGTACGGCGAGGCAACCATCGTCATTCCCATTGCCAACCTGAGTTTTGTCGTGGCGCTCGCCATTTCGGTTGCGCTTAAATTTGAGCGTCTCACGCTGCGCAAGTGTATTGCCCTGGGTTTCGCCGCCGCCGCGATCTTCCTGCTCTCCCTGGTGGCGTAGGGAGCAAGCGGTTAGCGGATCTTCCATGTCACGCTATAATCCGGCGACGAAATCGCGGGTTGGAGCGATGAGACGCGCCACTAGATTCGCTTCCCGCAGCCGGCAGTCAACTTAGAAAAAGTGCGTTCAAGTTTCGGAAAAGCCGTTCATGAACGACCGTAGCCTGGAATTCTTCATCGAGAGGCTTCTGTTCGCCAGCCGCTGGCTGCTGGCGCCGCTTTATCTGGGGCTCGCAATCGCGCTCGTCGCCCTGGGCGTTAAGTTTTTTCAGGAAAGCTGGCATCTAATCTCCGCCATCCTGGTGACCAAGGAGAAAGATCTGGTCCTGATCATCCTGGCGCTGGTGGACATGGTGCTGGTCGGCAGGTCTGCTGATCATGGTGATGTTCAGCGGCTACGAAAACTTCGTCTCCAACATCGACACCGAAGAGAACGCGGAAAAGCTTTCGTGGCTTGGTAAGCTCGACGCCGGCACGCTGAAAATCAAGGTCGCGGCGTCCATCGTGGCGATTTCATCAGTTCACCTGCTGCAGGCGTTCATGAACGTGCCGGGCATTCCCAACGACAAGCTCATGTGGTACGTCATTATTCATGACCTTCGTCATTTCAGCGCTGCTCCTGGGCGTGCTGGACAAAATGGTTTTTGCCTCCCACGGGGAGCACTGAGCGCATTCCTGACAAGGGGCCGTGACCGGTCAAGCTCCGGAGGGTGCTTTCGGGAACCGGAGGCGTGTCGCGCAGCGGCTGAACTCAATTAATGATGGCGTGACTTAAGTCCTGACCCGAGCTCGAGCTTACCCTGGTTCGCGAAGGATCGAAGCGGATCTCCACGTCAAGGTTTTCGCCCTGGCCGTTGCGGATGTTGGAAACGCCGTCGTATTCAAGCAGCGTCCGATTGCGCGCGTCGTAAACCACGTTGATAGCGGGAGCGAACAGCCTGAGCAGCGCGGAGTCGATGGCCATCTCGAAAGTGGCCCGCTCCGGTTCGCTGCCGTCGTCAACACGGCGGATCCGGAAATCGATAAACTGAAGCCGGCTTGGAACTAGAAACGGCCGCACGAAAGACTCGCCGCGCATCAGTGCCTCCCAGTTGTTTTCCACAAAGCGGTCGAAACCGGCGTCGACGATGGCATCTTCCGGCAGATCCAGCGCCCCTTTCTTCAACGGCGCGCCCTGGTTCCTCCTGAAGCTGACCTCGAGCTTGTTCGAGGCCGCCGCCGCGCCTTCCGAGTGCCCGGTGCGGATGTTTCGCAACAGAAATCCGGGCGCTCTCTCGCGGCTTCTGAAATCCACGTGCTTCTCTCCGATTATATTGCCGTCCGCATCCCGATAGGTCACCGTGTCTCTCAGGATGCGTCCTTGTTTCCACCACTCCTGGTGGTGTTCGCTGTAAAGCAGACTTTTGGATCCGGCGGCGTAGGCATAACCGATGCGCTCCCTTATCGCTTCGGTGCCGTAAGCTAAAGAACTGAAGAATATGGAAATCAACGCCAGAAACGACACCGCGATCCGCAATGACGATTGCGGCACTGACAACGCTTTCCGCTGAGGTGACTGCTTATCGCATGCCATGATGGTAACTCCTTAGCTGGAACTGGCTGAATTTTCGAACAGGTAGTGGCTTACCCACCACTGCTGGCCGTTTTCGTAGCCGAAGAGCTCGGCGCAGGCGATGAAAAACAGTCTCCATCGCACCCACCAGCGCAGCGCTTTGCCCTCGCCGTAGGTCTGCTCCAGAATCGGCCAAATCAGCTCGCGCCGCCTGTCCATATTCTTGAGCCACGCGTTGGCGGTGCGCTCGTAGTGCTGCCCGCTCCATCGCCAGAGCTTTGAAAACCTGAGGTGCTCCTGAAATCGAAGCGGCAGGTCGTCGCACGGCATGATCCCGCCGGAGAAGAAATATCGACTCATCCAGTCCGACGGTCCTTTGTCTTCGAATGCGTAAGGAGCGCTTCTGTGACAGAAGATGTGCATGAAAAACTTTCCGCCCGGCTCGAGCCAGGTGCTGATGCGTCGGAAAAGCTCGCGATAGTTGCGCATGTGCTCGAACATTTCCACCGAAACCACGCGGTCGAAATGGTCCTCGCTCTCGAATTTATTCATGTCGGCGGTAATCACGCGCAGGTTGGACAATCCGCGGCGGCGCGCCTGCTCGTAAATGAATTGCCGCTGCGATGACGAGTTGGAGACAGCGGTGATTTCGCTCTTGGGATACTTGGAAGCCATCCATAAGGTCAAAGATCCCCATCCGCAGCCGAGCTCCAGGATACGCATGCCGTCCTCGAGCTCGGCGCGTTCTGCAGTTATCCGCAATGAACTTTCCTCCGCTGCGTCTAAAGTGTCTGCCGATGCCGGCCAGTAGCAGCAGCTG
>JBFIYQ010000058.1:0-10620 GCA_041605275.1 Gammaproteobacteria bacterium | reverse complement strand
TTCTGGCTGGCGAAATAGGCCCCGAGATCTTCCCGGTCCTTCTTGCTCAGTCCGGCGGCAAATCCCGCCATGATGGCGTTTTTGCGTTCGCCCGACTTGTAGTCTTCCAGCGCCTTGACCATGTAGTCCGCATGTTGCCCGGCGAGTAGCGGAAAGTTGGGATCCTGGCTGTTACCGTCGACTCCGTGACAGGCGGCACAGGGGGCCGATTTCTCTTTACCCGCTGCCACGTCACCTTGAGCCTGCGCACCGGCGCCCGCCAGCAGGAATACCAACCCCCAGATTGCCGCAATCGCTGTTTTCATCTGCATCTCTGTGCCCGTGAGATTGTTCCGGTCCATTGCCTAATCCCGCTTTGCGGCGGCGAAGTAAGCCGCGATGTCCGCCATGTCCTGATCGCTCAAACTCGCGGCCTGCGCCTGCATCGTCTTATGGCTGCGCTCGCCGTTCTTGTACGCTTTCAGCGAGGCGATCAGATACGGCGCATGCTGCCCGCCCACCCGGGGGACGCGATAGGTGGGGTAAACATTGGAGTAACCGGGAATACCATGGCATCCCATGCACGGAATGGCTTTAATCTCGCCCGCTTTCGGGTCGCCCTCCTGGGCACCGGCCGCGGCCGGTAACGCGGCGCAGGCAACTGAAAGCAGCGCGCCAAGCACGATTTTTCGGTTCATATGACTCCCTTGAGAATCGTCGCGCTCGAGCGGCGCGGAACGATGGTCGCTTCGCTCAAGTCAAGTTCCGCGTTTCCCCGCGGAGGGGCCGAACTGAGGCCCCCGTCAAAAAAAGAAAAACGTCGATATGACGTTTCTCCTAACGTTTCACGCAAAACGAAGTTTTGCGCTCGCTTCCTGTGTCCGGCGCGTCCGCGCCGGATTCGAATCCATGTCTCCCTGCACTTCGAACAGGCCAACGCGCGAGCACGCTGCCCGGCCGACTGCGGGCGCAGTATACCCGCTCATGCCCGGGGTACCAAGGGAGCGGCCGACTGCCGGCCGAGGGTCGCGAAGCACCGCGGCCTCAGCCAAACTGAACGCAGCGCCGGCTCAACGAGCCGTACTCGAACCCGGTCACGGGAAAGGTTGCCGGCGCATGGTCGACACCCGCGGCGCCCGCCGCGACCAGAATGGGGGTGAAATGCTCCGGCGTGGGATGGGCCTGATCGAAGCCCGGCGAGGCGCGGTGAAAATTCATCAACGCCTGGTGGTCTTCCTCCTCCAGGCAGCGCGCGCACCAAGTGTCGAAGTTTCGCGCCCATTCGGGCACAGGCTCACGCTCGTGATAATCGATGGTGCGCAGGTTATGCACCAGCACACCGCTCGCCATGATCAGCACGCCGCGGTGACGCAGCGCAGCCAGGGCATGGCCCAGCGCATAGATCTCCTGGGGAGCGAATCCGCTTGGCAGCGAAAGCTGGAGCACGGGCGTTTTCGCAGCGGGAAAAAGGTGCAGCAGCGGTACCCAAACGCCGTGGTCCCAGCCGCGGTCCGCCGCCCGGCCGGCGCCGCTGCCGTCAAGCAGCTCCCGCACCTCCGCGGCCAGCTCCGGCGCGCCGGGCGCGGTGTATTTCAGGGCGTAAAGGGCTTTGGGAAAGCCGTAGAAATCATAGATCAGCTCCCGGGTGTCCTCCGCTCCGGTGTGCGGAGGGGTCTGCTCCCAGTGGGCAGAGACCACCAGAATCGCATCCGGTGTCGGCAGCGAAGCTCCCCAGCGGGCGAGCTCGGCCCCCTTGATCGGGTCCGTCGCCAGGGTGGGCGCGCCGTGGGCGACAAAAACCACCGGCATCGTGGTCATGGTCTAAATTCCACTTAAGCTGTGCTTCGAAACTCGATCCGCGGCGAAGTGAATCCCGCCGCGGCGCCCGCATCACCACGGAGCGCCAATCGCCATATAATGCCAGTCCCTCGATTTTTGCAATTCACGGAAACCGTCAAAAGATGACGCGCGCGTCAGGAGATCGCTCGCAAGCCGCATGGGCCGCGCTTAAAGCCCACCATTCGGAGATTGCCGGGCTGCACATGCGGGAGCTGTTCGCCTCCGACCCGGATCGGGTGAGGCGCTATCGTCTGGAGGCCTGCGGGCTGTTTCTCGATTATTCCAAGCACCGCATCAGCGACAAGTCGCTTCTGGGGCTGCTGGCGCTTGCATCTGAGGCAGGGCTGGAGTCATGGGTGGGGCGGCTGTTTTCCGGAGAGGCGGTCAACAACACCGAGGGCAGGGCGGCGCTGCATCCGGCGCTGCGCTACGCGGGTGAGGACGCTTTTCCATCCGGCGGGGCCGACGTCATGCCAGAGGTACGCGCGGCGCTTACGAAAATGGGGGAGTTCTCGAGCCGGGTGCGCGGACGGCGCTGGCGTGGCGTCACCGAACGTCCCCTGGACACCGTGGTGTGCTTAGGCATAGGCGGCTCGAGCCTGGGCCCGGCCATGGCCTGCGCGGCCCTCGAGCCATTTGCCGACGCTGACCTTGGCATTCACTTCGTTTCGGACTTGGACGGCGCGGCCCTGAATCGCGTGCTTGGCAAGTGCGCTCCAGAACGCACCTTGTTCATCGTCGTTTCCAAGAGCTTTGGCACCGAAGAGACGTTGATCAACGCCCGCAGCGCTAGACGCTGGCTCCAGAGCGGGCTCGGTGGCGATGAGGACGTCGGCTCGCGCCACTTTATCGCCGTCACCGCTGAGCCCACCCGGGCGCTGGAATTCGGCGTCGATGCCGCCAACGTGCTCGAGATCTGGGACTGGGTCGGCGGGCGCTATTCGCTCTGGTCGGCGGTGGGGCTGCCGCTGGCGCTGCAGATCGGGATGAAAGAATTCGAGGCCCTGCTCTCAGGCGCGGCGGCAATGGATCGGCATTTCGTCACGGCGCCGGCGGCCGCCAATATGCCGGTGATCATGGCGCTGCTCGAGGTCTGGTACCGCGATCTATTTGCCGCGGAAACCCGGGCGGTGCTGCCCTACGATCACGCGCTGCGGCGTTTTCCCGAGTACCTCCAGCAGCTCGAGATGGAGAGCAACGGCAAGCGCGTCAGCCGTGACGGCGCGCCGCTGGAACAGCCTTCGGCTCCGGTGGTCTGGGGAGGGCCGGGTATCGACGGGCAGCACGCTTTTTTTCAGCTGCTTCATCAGGGCGAAACCCTGATTCCATCGGATTTCATCGTGCCACTGGAGAGCCAGCGTCCGCTCGACGGCCACCATGAGGCGCTGGTTTCCAACGCGCTGGCGCAAACGCGGGTGCTCATGCGCGGGCTTAGCGAGGCCGAGGTGAGAAGCGCGCTTAAAAAAGAAGGCATGAAGGGGGTCGCGTTGGAAGCGCAGGTGCCGCATCGGGTTCTGCCGGGCAATCAGCCCAGCAGTCTGCTGATGTACGAACGTCTCGACCCGCCCACCCTGGGTGCGCTGGCTGCGCTTTACGAGCACAAGGTTTTCGCGGAGAGCGTTATCTGGCGGACCAACCCTTTCGATCAGTTCGGCGTTGAAACGGGAAAAGTGGTGGCGAAGCGTATTCGCCCGGCGGTCGTCAAGGCGCTCAAGTCGGCGCGGAGCGATACAGCCCTGAGCGAGCGCGTAGATCGCCTGCTGGCGGCGTGCCCCCCGACGGACGACTGAAGTGCGAAGATAAGTATTTATAAAGGAACCCTTTGAACCAGAAACTGAACAAGCAAAGACCCGCGGTCCGGGATTTCATCCGCCAGCGCATCGATGGGGATCTCGCCGCGGGCAAGAACGATGGCCGCGTAGTGACACGTTTTCCGCCGGAGCCCAACGGCTACCTGCACATCGGCCACGCCAAGTCGGCGTGCCTGAATTTCGGTATCGCCGAGGAGTACCCGGGCGGCCTGTGCTCGCTTCGATTCGACGATACCAATCCCACCAAGGAAAAGCTGGAATACGTCGAGTCCATCAAAGAGGACGTGCGCTGGCTGGGCTTCGACTGGGGCGACCGGCTGCGTCACGCCTCCGGTTACTTCGAGCAGCTTTACGAGTTTGCCGTATCTTTAATTCAAAAGGGCAGGGCCTACGTGGACAGCCTGAGCGGAGAGGAGCTGCGCCAGCATCGCGGAACGCTGACCGAGCCCGGGCGCGAAAGCCCCTACCGGGACCGCAGCGTGGAGGAGAACCTGGATCTGTTTCGGCGCATGCGTGCGGGCGAGTTCCCCGAAGGCAGCCACGTTCTGCGCGCCAAGATCGACATGGCGTCGCCGAACATCAACATGCGCGATCCGGTGATGTACCGGATCATGCACGCCACCCATCCCATGACCGGGGACGCGTGGTGCGTTTATCCCATGTACGATTTCACTCACTGCCTCTCCGACTATATCGAAGGCGTGACTCATTCCCTTTGCACGCTGGAGTTCGAGGACCATCGCCCGCTGTACGACTGGTACCTGATCGCGGCGGAGGTAAATCCGCGGCCGCAGCAGATCGAGTTTTCTCGGCTCAACCTGAGCTACACGGTGATGAGCAAGCGCCTGCTCAACACCCTGGTGAACGACGGCCACGTGAGCGGCTGGGACGATCCGCGCATGCCCACGCTTAAAGGCATGAGGCGGCGGGGCTATACGCCGGAGTCGATCCGGGATTTCTGCGACCGCATCGGCGTCACCAAAAAGGACAACGTGGTGGAAATGGGGGTGCTGGAGAATTGCATCCGGGAAGATCTGGATCCCAAGGCACCCAGGGTCATGGGCGTGCTGCGGCCGCTCAAGGTGGTCATCGACAATTACCCCGAGGAACAGGTGGAGCAGCTCGAGGCGCCCAACCATCCCAAAGATCCGTCCATGGGCTCGCGCACGCTGCCGTTTTCGCGCGAGCTGTACATAGAGCGCGATGATTTCATGGAGTCGCCACCGTCAAAGTTTTATCGTCTGGCGCCCGGCCGCGAGGTGCGCCTGCGTTACGCCTATCTCGTCACCTGCGTGGATGTGGTCCGCGACAAAGAAAGCGGAGAGGTTGTCGAGGTGCACTGCCGCTACGATCCGGAAACGCGCGGCGGCAACGCGCCGGACGGGCGCAAGGTCAAGGGCACCATTCACTGGGTGTGCGCGAAAAATGCATTGACCGTCGAGGTGCGCCTGTACGACCGGCTGTTCCAGGTAGAAAACCCGGTGGCGGCGCTGGACGAAAGCGGCTTCGAGTCGCTGCTCAATCCGGATTCGGTAGAGATTCTGCCCAAGGCGCGGGTCGAGCCCAGCGTGAAGGATGCGGTCGCGCTGACGCGGTTTCAGTTTGAGCGACAGGGATATTTCTGTGTCGACAGCGTAGACAGCACGCCGGGGGTACCGGTGTTTAACCGCACCGTCACGCTGCGCGACACCTGGGCGAAAGTTTCAAAAAGTCAAGGCGGTTAAGCCGGTTCCGCAGGCTTTCGATCCAGCTCGCGCACGCGGCGCTGGAGGCTCGATCGGTCTAGCTGCCCGATAGGTAGACGCATGAGGGAATCGATACGATGAGCGAGTGTGGAGTAGATTTTATCGAACGCCCGCTTAATCTCGACATCGCTGCCGGATACGGCCGCGGGATCGGGAAGGCCCCAGTGTGCGGTTATAGGTCGACCGGGCCATACGGGACAGACTTCACCCGCCGCCTGATCGCAGACGGTAATGACCAGATCCATCGCCGCTGCGTCCGGTTTTTCGAATTCAATCCAATCCTTGGAGCGAAGGTTCGATACATCGTGGCCGTGCTTCTCGAGCAGCGCAAGCGCAAAAGGATTGACCTTTCCGGTGGGGTGGCTGCCGGCGCTGAACGCGCGGAACTTATTCGCGCCCATGCGATTTAGAACGGCCTCCGCCAATATGCTGCGGGCTGAGTTGCCAGTGCAGAGAAACAGAACGTTAAAGACTTTGTCGCTCATCCGGCAGGAACGGTCACGGCGCGTGAGGACTGACACCGCTACATCGCGAAGACTCCGCCCGGACTGCGATTGAGGAGCGTCCGGTGTCTATACAACTGATCTTGCTCGTCATCGTGGCCTTCATTTTCGGCGCCATGCTGTTTTTCGCCGCGGTAATTACCCCGGTGCTTTTCCGCCGGCTTTCCCGCGAAGCCGCCGGCGAGGCCGTCAGAAATCTGTTTCCGGCTTATTACCTGGTGCTCGGCTGTGCCGCGGCGATTGCCGCCGCGCTCTACGCGGTGGATGTATCCCCCGCCTCTTTAAACGCAAATCTCCTAGCCGCGGTGGCGGCGGGCTTCTTCCTGGGCCATTTCGTGCTTCTGCCGCGCATTAACAAAGTCAGGCCGCCGCCCGGAGAAACCAACTCTGAGTTCAGACGTCTGCACGGGGTGAGCGTATTGATCAATCTGGTGCAGCTGCTGGTAATGTTGTTTGTGCTTACGACCTTTTATACCACTGTTTAAAAAGCGTCTTAACGATTTGCCATCGGCAGCGCGTTTACCCTTGTTTCCGGTTAAATCTGAGCGCCTGTTGACAGATTGCTCATGTGGATCGCTTTGAACAAACTCTGATGAAGCGTTTCGAGAGACGCCAAGCTCGATACGTAAATAAGCGCTTAATTTATCAAGCAAGAAATTCAACCTCTTAAGTGCCAGTTTGTGAGATCGAATGCAGACAGCGGGGATCGTCATTGCGCGGGTTATTGACGAAAGTGCTAACCGGAGTCAGCAGCAACTCTTTTCCGGGGTTAGGCTTGAGTAACGATAAAAGGTCTTTGGGGTTCTTGAGTTCCGGGTTGAGCCACGCCTCGTGGTCGTCAGGGTCGAGGATCACCGGCATGCGGTCGTGCACACTGGACAGGCGCTCGCTGGCGGACGTGGTCACGATGGCGAATGAATCCAACGGGCCGTCTTGTCCCTTCTCCCAGCGATCCCAGAGTCCGGCCAGAAAAACAGGCGAGTCATCGTTGCGATGGATGAAGTATGGCTGCTTGCGTTCAGGTCCCGCCTTCCATTCAAAGTAGCCGTCGGCGGGCACCAGACAGCGGCGTTGCCGGAACGGCGCGCGGAAGGCAGGTTTGTCTGCCACCGTTTCCGCCCGTGCATTTATCATGCGGTAGCGGTCGTTGATTTCCTTTGCCCAGTGGGGCACCAAACCCCAGCGAAGCAGGTTCAGCTCCCGCTTGCCCTCCACCGATGTGCGGCATACCGGAACGTGGCGGCTGGGGGCCACGTTGTATGAAGGCGCGAACTCCGCGTTCGATTCGGCGCCTAATATACGGGCGATCTCAGGCACCGAGGTTTTCAAGGCATATCGACCACACATAGAGTGAGATTTAAACCGGGTGACGGGCTTGCTTGCAAGGGAAGACGCCCCTCGGCAGTGTCAGATAACGATGAAGAATTCCGATCTGGAAACAGCCATCTCGCAGTGCATGCTGGCTGACCAGCCGCGTCTCAGGCGGCGCCTGGCGCGGCTTGGTACCAAGGGTCGCGGTAAGAATGGTGCGCGCCGGGCGCAAAAGAGCCTGGGCACGGAAATCGATCGCTCTGCTAAGCGGCGCATGGAACGCGTTGCGGCGCTGCCAAAACCCAGGTTTCCGAAGATTCTGCCCATTACGGCTGCGCGTGAGACGATTGCAGATACGATTAAGAAACACCAGGTCACGATTGTCTGCGGTGATACTGGATCCGGTAAGACCACCCAGCTGCCCAAGATCTGTCTCTCCTTAGGACGCGGGGTTTCCGGCTACATCGGGCATTCCCAGCCCCGGCGCGTCGCTGCCCGCGGTGTCGCTTTGCGCATCGCTTCTGAGCTCGGCTCGGCGCCGGGCAGCGTGGTTGGACACAAAGTGCGCTTCGACCGGGACGTGAACGAGGGCTGCTACCTCAAGGTCATGACCGACGGCATCCTCCTGGCCGAAATTCAGTCTGATCCCAAGCTTCTCAACTATGACACCTTAATCATTGACGAAGCCCACGAGCGCAGCCTGAATGTCGATTTTCTTCTCGGTTATCTGAAGCTCTTGCTGCCGTCGCGACCTGATCTCAAGCTCATCGTCAGCTCGGCGACCATAGATACTGAGCGATTTTCTGAATTTTTCGACGACGCCCCGGTGGTGGAAGTCCCCGGTCGTATGTATCCGGTGGAGGTACGCTATCGCCCGCCGGAGACCGCCAACGGTGAGCCTGCCGATCGCGTTGCTCAGGCGGTGGACGAGATCCGCGAACTGTGGAGAAAAGAGCGGGGCGATATCCTCGCCTTTTTCCCGGGCGAGCGCGACATCGTCGAGGCGGCTCGGGCGCTCAAGGACGAAGCGCTTAAGGGCGCCGAGGTTATGCCGCTTTACGCCCGACTGCCGCTGGCGCGTCAGCGGCGCGCCATCGAGGCGGGTCCCTCGCGGCGTGTCGTGCTTGCAACCAACGTCGCCGAAACTTCACTCACGGTTCCCAAGGTGAGCTGCGTGGTGGACACGGGCGTGGCGCGGGTGAGCCGATACAATCGCCACTCCGGCGTGCAGCGCCTGCCCATCGAGCCCGTATCTCGCGCTTCCGCCGCCCAGCGTATGGGACGCTGCGGACGTACGGGTCCGGGCGTGTGCGTGCGTCTCTATTCCGAGGCGAATCTCGAGGCCCGGCCCGAATTTCCAGAGCCGGAAATACTGCGGACCAACCTCGCGTCGGTGCTTTTGCGCATGCGGGCGCTCGGGATCCGAGAACTCGATACGTTTCCTTTCATTGACCCGCCGGCAAGGCGTCATGTCAATGACGGTCTGCGTCTGTTGCGGGAGCTCGGCGCGCTCGACTCCAAAGACGAGTTGACGGATACGGGCCGGCGGTTGGCGCGGTTGCCGCTGGATCCGCGTCTAGGTCGCATGCTGCTCGCTGCCGAGGTCCACGACTGTGTTGCCGATATCCTGGTGATCGCCTCGGCCTTGAGCGTGGCCGATCCGAGGGAACGGCCTCCGGGTCGCGAGGCGGCGGCCGGCGCGGCACACGGACGATACGCTGATGAGCGGTCCGATTTTCTGAGCCTGTTGAATCTCTGGACGCTGTATCAAAAAAAGACGCGCGGACTTCCGGAAAAAGCCCTGCGTGCATTTTGCCGCAAGCGTTTTCTTTCGCTGACGCGGATGCGCGAGTGGCGGGATGTTCACGACCAGTTGCGTCAGCTGGCGGCGGAACTGGGCATTCACCGCGGACGCATTGGGGCCAGTTATGCCCGGGTGCACAAGGCGTTGCTCGCAGGTCTGCTGCGCAACGTCGGTTTTCTCGGCGCTGAGCGAGAATATACCGGCGTGCGTGGTGCAACTTTTCGCGTGGCGCCAGGCTCCGCCCAGCACGCCGGCCAGGCTAAATGGATCATGGCGTCGGAGCTTGTTGAGACCTCCAGGCTGTACGCGTTCACCGCTGCCCGCGTCAGGCCGGAATGGATCGAAGATGCCGCAGGGGATCTGTTGCGCAAAAGCTACTTCGACGCCCACTGGGACGCAAAGCGCGGCGTGCCAATGGTGTATGAGCAATCGGCGCTTTACGGCCTCACCGTGATCCCGAAGAGACGGCGCCGCTATGCGCCGATCAGCGCCAAGGAGGCAAGGCGCATTTTTATACGCGCCGCTCTGGTAGAAGGACAGATGGATCGGAGCGCGCCGTTTGTGGATTACAACCGTGCAGTAGTGTCGCGGCTTCGTGCATTCGACGATAGGCTACGCCAACCCGACGTCCTGATTTCCGAAGGGGCACTGTACGATTTTTACGATCATCGGGTTCCGTCGCAGGTGTTCGATCTGAGCAGCTTCGACGGGTGGGTGCGACAACTGGACGACGCGGATTTGGACGATCTTTGCCTGGACGAGGAAGCGCTCGTCAGCGCAAAGCTGGATCCGGGCGTCGACGCGCGATACCCGGAAAGTCTAGAAGTGGACGAACATCGCCTTGCGCTTCGCTATCGTTTTGCGCCCGGCTCGCCCGAAGACGGTATCACGGTTGTATTGCCGCTGGGGTTGCTGAGCCAGCTCGACGAACGTTGCTTTGATCGCCTCGTTCCCGGCTACCTGGAAGAAAAAGTGCAGGGGTTGCTGCGTGCGCTGCCGAAATCATTTAGACGGGAACTAGTGCCGCTGAATGAATTCTGCGCATGCTTCCTAGAGCAGGCCGCGGCGCCAGGAGACGCGCTCATCGACGCACTCACCGCCTTCGCGCGACGGATGCACGGCGTTGATATCCCAGTAGAGGCGTGGCGACCGGAGCGGCTTCCCGATCATTTGCGCATGAACTATCTGGTCGTCGATGCCGAGGGAAACGAAGTCGATTCGGGGAGGGACCTGGCATATCTTCAGCGCCGGTTTTCCGCAGGCGCCGGTAGCTCCATTCCCATGACTGAAGGCGTTCCGCAGCGCGGACTCACGGACTGGACCGTCGGAGACATAGCTGCTCAGGCGGAGGTGTCTCAGGCCTCCGGAAAAGCTGCGGTCTATCCCATGCTGGAGGACAAAGGCGACAGCGTATGGCTGACCGCCAGCGAGTCGAAAGAGCGTGCGCAAATGCTGCATCGGCAGGGGGTACGGCGCCTTTTCATCTTGACCCGGAACCGCGACTTGCGGCGGCTGCGAAAAAACCTTACTGGTCTAGCACGTCTAGAACTCGCGTACGCGGCGGTGCAGGCCAGCCCGCCAGCCTGGCAGGTGCGAAACGGGCACTCGGGAATGGCTGTTGAACCGGA
>JBFIYQ010000057.1:0-10670 GCA_041605275.1 Gammaproteobacteria bacterium | reverse complement strand
GCTCAGCCCCGCGAGCACTACGTAACGCACCTCGAAGCGCATGCAGCGCAGCACGATTAGGATAAATGCGTACATCAGCGTCGGCGCCTTGAGGTAGATCGCCGCCGGCGCGTCGTACTGAAGATGGAAGCTCCAGATGGTAAGCATCAGCACCGCTATGTCGACCACTACCGAGATCGAAAGCACCAGGGGCGTAAGCCGGTCGCGAAGCGCAAACCACAGACGGCCGGCGGTAAATAAGGTGTAAACGGCAAGCGTCCAGGGAATGGGCTCGAAGGGCACCGTGTCCGGAAAGGCTTTCGGGGTCAGCGCGTAAAGCAGTCCGAAGGTGACGATGGCGCCAAACTGCACGAAGCAGACTAAGATTTCGCTGGCGCGCTGGTCTGCGGCGATCGCCTGCCTCACCCGCGTTGGCAGCTCCACCGGCGGCCTGCGTCCGACCACGAACTCCTTTATCCATTCGCCAAAGCCCGCCAGACGCAAAGAAATGCGCGGGGTTGCAAGCGCGGTCACGATTTCGCCTGGACGCCGGGCTCCTCCGGGCGCGATGCGAACACCTCGCGGGCGGCGGCCAGTCCGTTCAGTGCGGCGGGAAAGCCTGCGAACACTACCATCTGCATGATGACCTCCAAAATCTCTGAGCGTCGGCATCCCACGTTGAGCGCGCCGTGGATATGAATCCTCAGCTGTCCGGGTGCCGTACCCATGGCCGTCAGCGCGGCGACCGTGGCGAGCTCGCGGGTTTTGAGATCGAGACCCGGCCGGGTGTAGATATCGCCGAAGGGAAATTCCACCACGTAGCGGGCAAAATCGGGGGCGATGTCGGCAAGACTTGCGACTACGCGTTCTCCCTGCTCCGCGTCAATTTCTTTCAGTTTCTCTAGGCCGCGTTCGTACCGGCTGTCCATGGTCCGACTCCTTAAAACCGATTAGTGAACTTCGATTAGGTTGCCGCGGCCATGGCGGGCTGCGCCGTCGTTGTAATCGCCAGACGGCGGGCCAGCAGTGCGGCAGCCACCAGCACGATACCGATGCCGGCGACGCACGCGTCCCATCCGAATCGATCGAATAGCTGGCCCAGCACCGCCGCGCCGGAAAGCCCGCCGAAGTAATAGCTGGCGAGATACAGTCCGCTGGCCGCAGCGCGATCCGTCATCGCCGCGCGCCCGATAAATCCTGTGGCCGTGGCCTGGGCGAAGAAGGTGCCGATGCCGATCAGCG
Organism: Gammaproteobacteria bacterium; assembly: GCA_041605275.1. Classification (GTDB taxonomy): domain Bacteria; phylum Pseudomonadota; class Gammaproteobacteria; order HK1; family HK1; genus CAMYJH01. The sequence continues at coordinate 9,449 of JBFIYQ010000057.1, read as the reverse complement.
CCATGCCCGCAAGCACCCAGACAAGGCTCGGCACAAGTAGCATGGGTAGCCCGACACCCGCGACCGCAAGCGCGCCCCAAAGGGTTTGCCGCGCGCCGTACTTCAGCGCCACCCGCCCGGCGGCGGGGGTGGTAAACATCGACGGCAGAAACACCAGATAGACGAAGCCCAGGCTCATGGCCGAGAGCGCAATGGGTTCGCGGGCGAGAATGAAGTTGACGTAAGTGAAGGTGCCGACAAAGCCGAAAAGAATGCAAAAGCCGATGGCAAAGGTGGCCTTGAGCTGCGGGTTGCGTAGATGGGTGACCCAGCTCGAAAACGCTGATCGAGCCGCTGGTTCCACAGCGGCCATCGGGGAAGTTCGCTGTATGCTGAGAAGCACCAGCACGGCCCCCGCGACGTTGAGCGCCGCGAAGGCGTAGAAATTTGTTGCCAGGCCGAAAAAGTCGGCGATGGATCCGGAGATGATTCTTCCGACCAGATTGCTGGCCACGCCACCGGTGATATAGGCGGCGAGCGCGCTGGCGGTATCTTTGGCGCTGCACTGCTCGGCGAGGTAAGCCATGGTGAGGGTGAAAGCAGCGGCCATGAATATGCCCTGGGAGACTCGCAGCCAGGCAAATGTCGTCAAATCCGGCGCGGAAGCCAGCAGGGTCGTCGGGATCGCCAGCAGCACCAGGCTGACCCAGATCCCCACCTTCTGATTGATGCGCCGTCCGATAAGCGCGACGACGAGGCCGGAAACCGCCATGCCCATGGTGCTGGTATTGACGGCGAATCCCATCGCCGCCGGACTTACCCCGTACGCCTTGGCCAGGGTTGGCACAATGGCCTGGGCGGCAAACAAATCAACCAGAGTGAAAAAACCGATGAGGCCAATGACCACGGTGCGCCAGAACGCAGCCGCGGCGTGATGTCCGGCGTGCATGGGCGGTACAGCGGCAGAAGTGTGGGTGTTCATGTCAGATTAATGCTCCGTTTTGTTGTCTCGCCTGTGGCGCCCGGCTTTTCCATGCCGGGCGCCACGCCCTTTGTTGCGGTTTTCAATCTTTCGATTGTCACCGACCTGAGGTCGCCGCCTCACATGCTGTTAGTGTCACTCGATGTGTCGTGCAGGATGTCCGAGGAGATCAGCACCGTCGGCTCCTTGGAGGTGTTCTTCCACCAATGCGCCAGATCTGCACCAAACTCAGAGGTCACTTCGCCAGCCTTGTGCTCGATGGGCACAGCGCAGGTGCTGCGATACTCGGTGATGGAGCCCTTGACGACGTAGATGATCGCGGGCCGCTCTGCGTGGCTGTGCCAGGGCACCACGCCACCGGGCTGGACCACGAGCTGGCGCATGCGGAACTGCTCGCCCTTGAACGCCACGGACTTGAAGCCCAGGTCGATGGACCCGATCACCATGTCGGTGACGCCGTTGGGCATATCGGGCCCGGAGGTCACCGAGTCTTTCGCAACCTTGTCCGCGGGGCACTCGCCGGCATTAGCATTGCCGCCGAAGAGCACCACGGCACCCACAACCAGCGCCGCGCGGAAGATCCACGGAACCAGTTGATCGATATTCTTGCCGTTCATTTAAGATGTCTCCTGTCTAAATATTTCAACTGATGAATTCGATTTCGCTACCAGTGGCGCCTCACGAGGCGTTTCGGCAGTGGTAAGAGTTTGTCTGTGCCGAGGTAAGTTTTGAAATGCCGCGTGTTTGTCGGCTTCATGCCGTTCGCGAATGGAAAGTAGGAAGCCCCAACAAAAAAGAAACCGGCCGCGGGGGCGGCCGGAAGAGGGGAGGTAGGGAGGAGAGTAGCAATGCGGGCGCGTGAAACGCCCGCGGTCAGAGATAGGTTTCGAAATCGATGGTGGTCTCGCGGTTCAGCCGCTCGAAGGTGTCTCCCAACCACTCGTCGGCGCGTTCCCGTCCCAGGTCGCGAAGATGCGTCAGAAACTCCCAGTCTGCGTTCAATTTTGATGTTGCGTTCAGGCCCTGCATCACGTCATCGGCGGCGATGGAGTGGATCAGCATCTTCTTCATGCCGTTCTCCACCAGCTTGCCTTCGTCGATGAGCTTGGTGACGAAGTGAATGGCGCGCATCTCGCGCATGAGCGAGGAGTTGAACGAGATTTCGTTGATGCGGCTCATGATCTCGTGTGCGTTGGTCGGGACCTCCGGGCGGCAAAGCGGGTTGATGTGGACGATGACCACGTCGCGGGACTCGCAGTGGTAAATCAGCGGATACAGGGCGGGATTGCCCATGTAGCCGCCGTCCCAATAAGCCTCGCCGTCGATTTCCACCGCCTGGAACATGAACGGCAGGCAGGCTGAGGCCATGACCGCGTCCAGCGTGATCTCGTCGTTGCGAAAAATGCGCACTTTGCCAGTGCGCACGTTTGTCGCCGAAAGAAACAGTCGCACGGCGCGGCAGTCGCGAAGGCGCTCGAAGTCCACGGTCTCCTCGAGAATTCCACGGAGCGGGTTGTAGTTGGTCGGATTGAACTGATACGGAGAGAACAGCCGCGTCATCAAATCCAGCATAACGAACGCCGGCGTGAAGGTAAGCTCGTGGTTGTGGATCAGGCGGTCTACAAGCGAAGGCTGCAGGGGGCCCAGACCGGCGATATGAGCAATCCGGCGCCAGAAATTGGCGAGCGCGGCGCGGGCGCCGTCGGGGCCACCTTCATGTAATCCGTAGGCGAGCACCGTGGCGTTCATGGCGCCCGCGCTGGTGGCCGATATCCCTTCGAAGCCGAGGGCGCCTTCTTCCAGAAGCCGATCCAGCACGCCCCAGGCAAAGGCACCGTGGGCGCCGCCGCCCTGAAGCGCGAGGTTAACGAACTTAACGTCGGTGGCGGGACCGGCCGCGGTTTTTCGCCCAGGCGCTGACCGGGGCGTCTTGGCCTTCATGGGCGCGGCTCGCGGCGCGCGCTGATCACGCACATTGACTTCAGTCGAGGCTGGATTGCTCATGGGTATTGTCCTTGAATGAATTACTGCGCCGTCCAGCCGCCGTCGACGGCGATGGAAGTACCGGTAATGGAAGCCGCTGCGTCGGAACTCAGGAATACCGTGACCGCGCCGAGCTCCTCCACCGTGGCAAAACGCTTGTTCGGCTGTTTGCTCAAGAGCACGTCGCGGACCACCTTTTCCCGCGAGATACCGTGGGCTTTGGCCTGATCGTCGATCTGTTTTTCGACTAGCGGCGTCCAGACGTAGCCCGGGCACACCGCGTTGGCGGTGATGCCTTTTTCGGCAAGCTCCAGCGCCACGACTTTGGTCAAGCCCACAATGCCGTGCTTAGCCGCGACGTAGGCCGCCTTGAATGGCGAAGCCACCAGGCCGTGCGCCGACGCCACGTTGATGATTCTCCCGAAGCCTCGCTTCTTCATTCCGGGAACCGCCGCGCGAATGGAGTGAAAAGCGCCGGAGAGATTGATGGCGAGCACCGCGTCCCACTTTTCCGGTGGAAACTCTTCGATAGGGGCAACGTGCTGGATGCCGGCGTTGTTGACGAGGATGTCGACCGAACCCAGGACGCTCTCGGTGGCGTGCACCAGCTCTACGACCTGCTCGGCCTTGGAAATGTCCGCGCCGTTGAACTCAACCTTGACCTCGTAGCTACGGGCGAGCTCGTCCTTGGTGCGGGCAATCTCGTCGGCCATACCGAAGCCGTTGAGCACTACGTTGGCGCCGTTCTCGGCCAGCGCCCGGGCTATCCCCAGACCGATGCCGCTGGTGGAGCCGGTGACGATGGCGGTTTTTCCGGCAAGCTGTCGGCCGGCGGCCGGCCGCGGCACGGACTTAGTTTTCCTGATGACTTTGCTCGCGATTGCGCTCATGATAATTGTCTCCTGGTTACAGTGATACGCTAGCCGGGGCTCTCGGGTTTCCGTGCTCTCCTTCGGGTTGCCGGATCCGAGAGTGCAACGTGTGTGCGGTCTCTTTGCCCGTTCGAATGTTCACCGTTGGCCCGTGTTCAATGTTCGGAGCAAAGATGGGGCTTTTGGGGCCCGGGCGGAAATGCCGACTCGACACGAAACCGATAACGGAATCGCATCGTGACGAGCGGCACCTGCCCGTTTCTCTTTTCCCAGGGCGGTGCACGCTTTCCCACGGGGGCACTGCCCGGCGTCGTTAGACGTAAGGAGTGCTTGCGATGAACGTCAGGGAGCTTCGCTACTTTCTCGCGCTTTGCGAAACGCTCAATTTCACCCGAGCCGCCGAGCGCTGCTATGTCACCCAGCCGGCATTCAGCCGGGCGATCCAGAACCTGGAGGGCCAGCTCGGCGGTCCTCTGGTACACCGGGAGCGCGGCAACACCCACCTGACCGAGCTCGGGCGTCTGGTGAAGCCGTATTTCGAGCAGGTGGTTACACAGACAGACGAGGCGAAGAAGCGGGCGCGCGACTACGTGCGTCTGGACCACATGTCGCTATCGGTGGGTCTCATGTGCACCATCGGCCCGGCAAAGCTGGTAGACCTTTTCATAGGCTTTGATAATCGGCACAAAGGGGTCGAGCTGTACTTGAAAGACGGCGCGGCCGGCATGCTGGAGGACACGCTCACCAAGGGCGACATCGACGTGGCCATCTACTGCAGGCCGGAAGAACCGCCCGAGCATCTGCACTATCTGCCGCTCTACCACGAGCGCTTCGTTATTGCTATTTCCCCCGGACACCCGCTGGCGCGGCTTAATGCCGTCACCTTCAAGAACCTTCAGGGGCAGCGTTACTTGAGCCGGGCGAACTGCGAATACGCGGATTTCATCAGTGAGATTGCCAGCCAACAGGGGGTGGATGTTCAGCTGCCCTATCGCAGCGAGCGCGACGACTGGATCCAGGCGATGACTTTAGCCGGGGTTGGTTTCACCATGATCCCGGAGTTTGCCGTCACCATGCCTGGGCTGGTGGTACGCCCGCTCATTGACCCGGAGGTGGTGCGCACCATCAACGTGGTCACGGTGCGCGGCCGGCCCCATTCCCCCGCCGTGGGCGCGTTCGTTTCGGAGTGCAGGCGCTATCCCTGGGCGGAGAAGCTGCGTAGCGACTTCGGAATGGAGGAAATGCCGGTCGCGGAGATCGCCTAATAGGCGGAACCCGCATCGTCATCATCAAGGGACGCGATGGCCTGCTGAGAACACAGGCCCTCGCGATTTGCCGGCGGCACCGGCCGCGGCGGCTCAAGCGGCGCGCGGCTGTCTTGGTGGCGGCGCGGCCGTGATCGCGTCCAGAGCTTCCGCCTCGGGGCCTTCTTCGGTGGCGCCGGTGATCAGCCGGGCGCCGCGCTCCAGGGTGACGTAGTTCCAGATCCAGTTGAGGCTGACGACGATCCGGTTGCGCGCGCCGATCAGAAAATACACGTGGGCCATCGCCCACAGCAGCCATGCCGGAAAGCCCCAGAGCTTCAGTCGGCCGAATTCAGCCACCGCCGCCTTTCGGCCGATGGTGGCCAGGTTGCCGACGTCGCGGTAGCGGAACTCCGCTACCTCGCCACGATGTTTTCCTCGGATGCGCCGGGCAATCAGCTGGCCTACGTAAACGCCCATTTGCTTGGCCACCGGTGCGATGCCCGGATACGGCTTGCCGCTGTCGGCGACGGCAAGGGCGGTGTCGCCGATGGCGAAGATGTTGGGATCTCCGTCCACCGACAGATCTTTAGACACCATCACCCGTCCGTTGCGATCGGCGCTGACGCCGAGCCATTTTGCCGCCGGCGACGCCGCCACCCCGGCTGCCCAGACGATGGTGCGCGCCGAGATCCGCATGCCGCCCACTTCCACGCCGGTATCATCACATTGCGTGACCGGCAAGCCCAGCAGCACCTGCACGCCGAGCGCCTCCAGCGCCTTAAACGCCCGCTTGGAAAGTGAGGGTGAGAAGGAAGGCAGCACCCGGGCGCCGGCTTCCACCAGCACGACCTGCGCCAGCGATGGGTTGATTTGGCGAAAATCGCAAGACAGCGCCGTGCGAGTCAGCTCGGCGATGGCGCCGGCCATCTCGACTCCAGTGGGGCCGGCGCCGATGACGACGAATGTCAGCAGACTGCGTTGTACCCTCGGGTCCATCTCAATTTCGGCACGCTCGAGGGCGAGCAAGACGCGCTGGCGGATCAGCGTCGCGTCGTCAATTTTCTTCAAGCCCGGCGCCGCCACCGCCCAGTCGTCGTGACCGAAATAGGCGTGACGCGCCCCGGTGGCGAGGATCAGGAAGTCGTAGGGGATACGTCGTCCGTCAGCGAGCAGCACGTGCCGCGACTGCCGATCGACGCCCACCACACGACCGAGTTCCACTCGGGCGTTATCCTGTTTGCTCAGTATTCCGCGTATCGGCCAGGCAATGTCCGCGGGCGACAGCGCAGCGGTGGCCACCTGGTAGAGCAAAGGCTGAAACAGGTGATAGTTTCGCCGGTCGATCACAGTGACGTCGACGTTGACACGGGCAAGCGTCGTGGCGGCGGCGATACCCGCGAAGCCCGCGCCAACGACGACGACGCGGCTGCGGCGTGCGGATTTTTTCTGTGCGCGCATGAGTCTGTCCTTCCAATTTAGCGGCGTGAGTCGCCATAGGCGCGTTTGATCGCGTAATCCAGAGACAGCTTTCCGGCACCCTGGGTCAGCACGTAGACGAAAATCGATGCCCAAAGCAGGTGCTCGGCCCAGCTCTCGGGATAAACGAAGATCTGGATCACGGCGGTCATGAAGAGCAGCGCCAGGGCGCCGACCCGGGCCGCCAGCCCCAGGATCAACAATACCGGGCAAATGAGCTCCGCAGCCGTACCAAGATACGCCGCCAGCTCCGGCGGCAGCAGAGGAACCGCGTATTCGTCGGCAAAAAGCTGCACGGTGAGCTCCCAGTTGGCGATCTTGGACAGCCCGGACTTGAAGAAAACGGCGGCAACCCCGGCCCTCAGTCCCAGCTCAACAAGAGATTTTGGAAAAGTGCCGAGCCGGTCGGTGAGACTGGTCAGCATATCGGTCAGCGATGCGCGGCGCGTCATGGCGTGGTTCAGCGTGTTCATCTGTCAGATCTCCTTTGCGGTGTCCCGCAGGGACGCATGAATGGGTGACAGGCCGGCCACCAGGCCGGACTGGAATAAAAACCTCAAAAGCATCGTTACCGGATAGCCGGGATCGACGGCGATTGCGGCACGGGCAGCCTGGTTGAACGAACGCCCGGCGCGCAGAAGGCGAAGCGCGGTAAATCCTGCTTGGTCCAACGGCAGCTCGCACGGGTCGTCGTCCTGGTCGCGATGAAGCAGCAGCCGCGTCGGAGCGGGAGACTCGATTAGGGGCGCAACGCCTTCGGCGCCGGCGCCTGCCAATGCGCGTTTGCGGATTTCGTGCACCGGCCACTCACTGTCAAAGAGCACGACAGAGCTTGGAAAGCGGAGCGCCACCGCGCCTGCGTGCGTGACCAACTCGCGCAGGAAGGTGGTCCACTCAACCGCGGGCGCGTCCGGAGCATCGCGGATCTCGGCGAGCATCCACTCTAGCCGCGCTACCTCCGTCGCGAACAGCGACGGCTCGAGTTCCTCCCGACCGCTTAAGAAGCGCGGGAAATCGTATCCGTAACGAGAAAGCCTGGGGTCGCGTGGCGGGCGTGCGGCCACGTAGACCCCGGCCATGTTGTCGAAGTAACGCTCACCCAGCAGTATCCGGGTGGCGGGGAATACCCGGGCCAGGCCGTCCTTGAGCGATACTCGGAAATGATTGCGGTAAACGTTGATCCGCCGGCGCGCAGGGATCCCGTCGGACTCGATTTCGTCCAGTAACGCGCGGGAAGGCGCGGCGAGTACCGCCTCGCGCATCTCCCTTTGAATTTCAAGAAGCGTAAGCAAGGCGACCTCCACCGGCCTCCAGGCGCGGTTGCGGCGCAAAAATCCGGGCGCGCCGTTGATCTGCTTTTTCAGCTTCCGCCACCAGAGTAGGAAGGTCCGGGATGCGGCTGTCCCATTCAACCAGCACAGGCGTCTTGGGAATGGCGCCGATGACGTCATCGAAAAGCTGCCAGACGGACTCCGTTACGGCGCTGCCGTGATCGTCTATGAGCAGAATTTCACCGTCCGCGTCCGTGCGGCTGTGTCCGGCGAGATGGATCTCACCGACGGTATTCATCCTCAGCGCGTTGCACCAGCCGAAAGCGTTGTCACCGACGTTGGCGCAGGTCACGTGAACGTTGTTGAGGTCAAGCAGCACGCCGCAACCGGTGCGGTGGGCGAGCTGGTTCAAGAACTCGGGCTCCGGAATAGAGGAGCTGCGGAAGTTCAGGTAACGCGAGGGATTCTCGATGAGAATTTGACGGCCGAGGCGTTCCTGGACGATGTCCACGTTGCGGCACGTCACCCTCAGCGCCAGCGGCGTCATGGGTAGCGGCAACAGGTCGTTTAGGTAGTCGTCACCGACGCGGGAAAAAGACAGATGCTCGGAGACGAGCATCGGTTCGATCTCGGCGACGACGGTCGCCAGGCGTTTCAAGTGATCTTCATCCGGCCGTTCGACGCTGCCCAGGGAAAGACCCACGCCGTGAATGCTCAAGAGCCAGTCGCGGCGAAGCCGCAGCAGGTCGGCGCGGCGCTGGCCGCCGTCCATGACATTCTCAGCGTGAACTTCCAGGAATCCCACGGCCGGACGAAGCTCCCGCATTGCCGCTCGGTGTGGCTCCCGATAGCCGATGCCGCTCGGAAGTGGAGAGATGAAGTGGCTGGTTTGCATCGTGGTAACTCCGTCTCGACCGTGGGTTCCCTGGTATCGATGAGGCTGTTTTAGCCACGCTTTTCCTTGGCGACACCGCCGGCCAGCTTTCCGCATATGCCTTCCGGCACGTACACCCATGCGTCCGGCTGGCGGTCGCGCTTCGCGGTGCCGGCGCAGGAACTGCCCATCGTCTGGCAGTCGTTGCCGCCCGCCTTGGAGACGCCGTAGCACTTTTCCGCCTTGAATTTCGGAACCGGCGCCGGGGTCGGGCTGGTCTGAGCGTTAGCGAGGTACACCGGCGCCGCAAAGGCGGCGGCAGCGGTGGCAAGTAGCGTTGCACGTTTCATGAAATGTCTCCTTTTTGTGCAGTTAAAAATTACAGGGAGGATATCTTTCGTCCCGGGGAAAGATTGGCGCCGAAGCGGAAGAAACTGAAATGCCGCCTGCCTATGGGCTCCATGCGCAGCGCGAATAAAGTGCGCACGGGCCGGGATGGGGTGGAGGAGAAGAAACCGCTCGAAAGAGGAGCTGAAGGATAGGTTAAGGCTGAAGTTTCGTCATTACTGGAGCAGCCTTTTATTGGTCTATTTCGAATCCATGCTTCTGCTTAGGGCCTGAGCTTAAATTTCCTCGTGGACCTGACCGTAGGCGAGCAACGCAAACAGGCAAGTGCCGCCGATAATGTTTCCTACAAAAGTTGGCAGGATCAATCCGAAGATTCCTTCCGCAATCCCGAGGTCACCGTTGAGCTGCAGCAGGAAT
>JBFIYQ010000056.1:0-10717 GCA_041605275.1 Gammaproteobacteria bacterium | reverse complement strand
TGCGCGTGCGCGGCCATGGTTTCGAACGGCTGTAAGGTGCAATAGCGCAGCGTATTGCACCGGACGGAACCGTAGGGCGCAATATCGCAGCGCATTGCGCCGCATTCTTCGCCGGGTAAACCGTTTGCACCGTGACCCGAGATCTTTTGCACCATGGCCTCAGATCTAATGAAGTGCTTGTCTACTGGATTCCCGCTTCCGCGGGAATGACGGGGTCGGATCGACTCCTGTAGGAGCGCGCTTGCGCGCGAACTGACAAAGCCAGGCGTAGGGCGCAATAGCGCAGCGTATTGCGCCGGGGGGAAGTTCGCAGACAAGATACTTGGCTGCAGTGACAAGTCTTGTCACCATCTACGCCACGTATCGTTGACAAAAACAGTTCCCGAATTCGTATAAGAATTCTGTCCGCAATTACTTCCGGACGGTCTCGATGTTCACGGGCGGGGAGTTCTTGAGCGTCTGGTAAACCACACAGTAGCGCTCGGTCAGCTTTAACAGACTCTCGAGCTGCTCCTCGCTGGCGTCGGTGTCCAGTTCGAACTGAAGACGAATGTTTTTGAAGCCGACCGGCGCGGCCTTGTCCACGCCCAGGGTGCCGCGAAAATCCAGATCGCCTTCCGCCCGCACCCTGCCCCCGCGCAGGTCGATCTCCAGCGCGGTGGCCACCGCCTTCAGGGTCACCCCGGCGCAGGCGACCAGTGCTTCCAGTAGCATGTCGCCAGAGCAGGCGAAGCTGCCGTCGCCGCCGGTGGCCGGATGCAGTCCTGCTTCCACCAGCGCTTTTCCGGTATCGACCTTGCAGGAGATGTTCTCTTCGCCGAGTTTTCCTTCCGCCTCAAGCGTGATCACCGCAGACTCCGGGCGCTCCCGGTAAGCCGACTTGAGCGGCGCCTGCAGCGCCTTGAGGTCCTCGGATTTCATCATGGTTTCTTCAACACCGCGGTGTACTCGCGCAGCGTCCTGCCGTTGGGCCAGGTCACTTCGATGATGAAATTCAGGTAAGGCTCCCGGATTCGATTCTTGCTGGTGACGCGAATGTATCCCGCGTTCTCCGCCGTCTCTACCGGTTCGAACTTAAGCTTGGTCAGGTAAAAAGGCCGCTGAAGTCCGGCGCTTTTGAACACTTCGGGTTCGGCCAGGCGCACTTCCATGTTAATAATGTCGCCGGTCTTCACCGACACTAGGTCGATACGCGCATCGAGCTTCTGGTTCATTATCGAATTCACTTCGAGCTCACCGAGACCGAGCGCTGAAGCGTTTTGTAGAGAAAACAACAGCAGCGCGCAGATTATTAATTTAGTGCGTCTCATGGGAGGTTACCTCTTATTTCATGGCCCGTTTTTAAGGCTCAACTAAGGATAGCCGACGGGCCTCAAAGCGTCCCCGGATAATTGCCGCCGTCGATGACAATGTTCTGGCCGGTGATGTAGCCCGCCTGACCGCTGCAGAGGAACGCGCACAGCTCGCCGAATTCGGCGGGGTCGCCGTAACGCTTTGCCGGGATGCGCGCCTTTCGCGCCTCGTATTCTTTTTCAAAGGATCCTCCCGTCTTCTTCGCAACGTGTTCGATATTCGAGCGCATGCGGTCGGTGTCGAAGGCGCCGGGAAGGATGGCGTTGATGGTGACGCCCTTGTCGGCGATCTGCCGCGCAACGCCGGCGACGAATCCCGTGAGCCCGGCGCGGGCGCCGTTCGAAAGTCCCAATGTCGAGATGGGCGCCTTCACCGCGCTGGAGGTGATGTTGACGACGCGCCCGAAGCCGCGCTCGCACATGCCGTCGACGGTGGCGCGGATCAGTTCGATGGGCGTAAGCATGTTGGCGTTGAGCGCCGTCTGCCATTCCTTGAGGCCCCATTCCCGGAAGTCCCCGGCGGGCGGTCCGCCGGCGTTGTTCACCAGGATGTCCGGATGGGGGCACGCCTTGAGCAGTGTGGCCCGACCCTCTTCGGTGGTGACATCGCAGCAAACTGTGTCCACCTGGCCGCGGGCCAGCTTTCGAACTTCATCGGCGGCTTCCTCGAGCGTCGACTCGGTCCGCCCGTTCATGACCACGTGGGCACCTTCCCGCGCGAGCGATGTGGCGCACGCCTTGCCCAGCCCTTTGCTGGATGCACAGACGATAGCGCGTTTTCCTTCAAGCTTGAGGTCCATTCAAATCCTCCTTAATACAAAGTTGTCTTCTACCGGATTCCCGCCCCGGCTTCCGCGTGGGTCTGCGCTTGCGAGAGGCGATGAGTCGATCAACCCATCGCGTGCACTGGATTCCCACGCCTTGCATTCGTGGGCACAAAGTTCGACGCAACAGCGGAAATCTCGAACGCTACGCGTTTTTTTGGGCATCTCATTCGCCAAATTTTCACGCGGTTACATAGAATGCGCGAATAGCGATCAAAGAGTAACAATTCCCGGATCCTCCGCGATCAGAACCGTCTAACATCTATCTGGATGGGCATTATACTTGCCCGTCATCGAGTTCCGGGGATCTTCCCTCAAAAGCACACCGCTGCGAGCCATGCGCAAGCGCATTTCCACCGACGACATCGAGAAGTCTTTCGAGCGCCTTGCCCAGGGCATCAGCCATTGCGTGCTCCGACTGGTGGAGAAACGCCGTCAGGTGGTCAGCGTGCGCCGGGACGTGCCTGAGCCTATGGCGGACGACCATGTGTTCGGGGCGATGATCACCGTGGTCGACCGGGGCGGCGCGGGCTACGCCGCCAGCAGCGACCTGTCCGAGGCCGGCCTTTCGCGGACGCTCAAGGAGGCCCGAGAGCGGGCCCGCATCGCGGCGGCGTTTCCGCTGTTCAATGCCTCGAGACTACCCCTCCCCAGGTCCAAGTCGCGGGTGGACTCCCGACCCGCCGGTGGTACGCCCAGCGTCAGCGAGTCTCTATCACTCACTCGCGAAGCGAGCCGTCTGCTCAAACACACGGCAAGAAAGGCAGGGGCGCTGAACAAAATCGTCGACTGGTCCGCCAACATCGATAGCGCGGACTGCCACAGCCTGCTGCTGTCCACCGCCGGCGCGCGCATCGAGCAGTCGTATTGTTATCTGAGTCCCGGAATATCCGTGGTGGCGAGAGAAGGATCTCAAAGTCAGCACCGATCCCACGGCGAGGGTCACATCGCCAGGCAGGGCGGACTCGATCAGCTCGATGCCATCGGCTTTACCGATCACTGCGAGCGGATTGTCAACGAGGCGCTCGCGCTTCTGGACGCACCGGAGTGTCCGACACGGACCACCGACGTGCTGCTGATGCCGGGACAAATGATGCTTCAGATTCACGAAAGCATCGGCCACCCGCTTGAGCTGGACCGAATCCTCGGCGACGAGCGCAATTATGCCGGGGGCAGTTTCGTCACTCCCGAAATGATTGGACATTATCAGTACGGCGCGGATTGTCTGAATGTGGTTTTCGACCCGGAAGTCCCGGGCGAGCTCGCGAGCTTTGCCTTCGATGATGACGGCATGCCCACCGAACGCCACGAACTGATCCGGGACGGCGTTCTGGTCGGGGCCATTGGCAGCGCCAGCTCCTGTTTACGCGCCGGCATCCTGGCGGCGACCAGCGCAAGGGCAAGCGGCTGGAACCGGCCGCCCATCGATCGCATGGGTAATATCAACCTGGTACCCGGAGAACACGACCTCGACGCGCTCGTTACTTCCATCGAGCATGGGGTAATTATGGATACCAACCGCTCCTGGTCCATCGATCACCTGCGCAACAAGTTTCAGTTCGGCTGCGAGATTGGCTGTCTGATCGAAGACGGCGAGCTCAAGGGTCTGGTGAGAAACCCCGGCTATCGCGGCGTGTCCGCCAATTTCTGGCGCAACCTGGATATGGTCGGAGATGCGTCCACCGAAGCCGTGCTCGGAACGCTCACTTGCGGCAAGGGCGAGCCCAATCAGCTGATGCAGGTGGGCCACACGGCACCCGCCTGTGTGTTTCGTGACGTTGAGGTTTTTGGCGGTGGTTGAGCAAGATTATTTTTTTGCCCTCGCCGACGAGGTCACCGGGCAGACCAAGCCCGGTGAGGTCGCGCTGCTCAACCTTCGAGGAGAGACGTCGGATTTCGTTCGCTATAACCGCACCCGGATCCGTCAGCTAGGAAGCGTGCGCCAGGCGCGACTGCAGTTGACGCTGGTATCGAACCAGCGTCAGGCAAGTGCCGCCATGGATCTTTGCGCCGATCCGGATGCGGATCGCGCGCGTTTACGCGCTGCGCTCGCCGAGCTTCGGACCCAGCAGGCGATACTTCCAGAGGATCCCTATCTAAACCTGGCTTCAGATTTGAATGACACCGATCGGGCGGAAGCCGGACGTCTTCCCGATGTGAGCGAAGTCACCACCTGCATCGCGGACGCCTTCGACGGCCTCGACATGACGGGCATCTGGGCCTGCGGCGATCACGTCGCTGGCTTTGCCAACACTTTCGGGCAGAGAAACTGGCATGCCGTCGGCAGCTTCAACTTCGACTGGAGCGTTCACGACGGCGACAACAGCGTCAAGCAGAGCCTCGCCGGTCAGAATTTCGAAGCCAACGCGCTGTTCGAGTCGGCTGCCGACGCAAGAAATGCCCTGTTCCTGCTTTCCAGACCGCCCAAGCGTATGAAGCCCGGCCGTTACCGGGCTTTTCTGGCGCCCGAAGCCATGGTGGAGATCCTGGGACTATTGAGCTGGGGCGGCTTCGGAATCCGAAGTCAGCGCACCGGACGCTCTCCTCTGATGCAACTGGTGGATGGCGAGGTTCAGATGGACGCCCGGGTCGCCATTCACGAGGACGTGGCCTGCGGATTCGCCCCGGCCTTCACCCGAGAGGGGTTCATCCGCCCTGACCGGGTGCCGCTCATCGAAAGCGGGCGTTTCGCCTCCTGCCTGGTGGACGCGCGCAGCGCGCAGGAGTTCGGACACGAGGTCAACGCCTCGGTGGAAGCGCCGCTCTCCTTGGAGATGGCGCCGGGCGCGCTTGCCACCGAGGACGTGTTCACTGCGCTGGACACGGGGATCTACGTGTCCAACGTCTGGTATCTCAACTTCTCCGATCGAAACGCCTGCCGCCTCACCGGGATGACCCGCTTCGCCTGCCTGTGGGTGGAGGACGGCGTGCCGGTCGGCCCCATCGAGCCCATGCGCTTCGACGACACCCTCTACGGCATCCTGGGCGATCGCCTGGTGGAGCTGTCCCGCGATCGCCCCTTGAGTCTCGATCCGGACACCTACGAGGGACGATCGTTCTGCAGCGCGCGACTTCCGGGCGCTCTGGTGGAAGACTTCAATCTCGCGCTTTGAGCGCACTTATCACCGATGGCGGAATCGTCGTCCGGTATCACCCGACGCCATCTCAGTCTGACTGCAAACAATACATACTCCGGCCCGTTGTGTATCAACGTGTCAGGAAATGAATATTTGTCTACTGGATTCCCGCTTCCGCGGGAATGACGGGGTTGGGTCGACTCCTGTAGGAGCGCGCTTGCGCGCGAACTGACTAAGCCAGGTGTAGAGCGCAATAGCCGGCGGAGGGCATATCACGCGTCAGGCGCATCTCGCGTAGGGCGCAATAGCACAGCGTATTGCGCCGGAGTCTTCGAAGACTGTGCTGCGCGCACCCATACGTAAATAATTTGTGTACCGGATTCCCGCTTCCGCGGGAATGACGGGGTTGGGTCGACTCCTGTAGGAGCGCGCTTGCGCACGAACTGACAAGGCCAGGGGTAGAGCGCAATAGCCGGCGGAGGGCATATCACGCGTCAGGTGCATCTCGCGTAGGGCGCAATAGCACAGCGTATTGCGCCGGAGTCTTCGAAACCTGAAATGAAGAATCCTTTGCCGTTTCACAGCATAGGTCGTCCAAATCAATGACCCAACAATGACGCGCTTGTGGGAGCGGGCCTGCCCGCGAATGGGCGCCTAACGCTGAGTGAAGCGTCCACTATCACTCCTGTAGGAACGCGCTTGCGTGCGAACCTTCCAGAGCCGCCGATGAAGATGTAAAGTGCACCAACCGCATCGAAGCACCATGGCCAAGGCAAAACAAAAACCCATCCCGCCCTTAAGCGGCACCAAGGTGCCGCGGTTCGCGGGGCCGTCCACTTTCGCCCGGCTGCCCGAGCTTCGCGACGTGCAGCACTGCGACGTGGCGCTGCTGGGGATCCCCTTCGACGCCGGCACCAGCTTCCGTCCCGGCGCGCGCTTTGGCCCCCAGGCCATCCGCCAGGCCTCCCGGCATCTGCGCACCCAGTTTCACCCGGCCTACGACACCGAGCCCTTCACTACCCTGCAGGCGGCGGACGCCGGCGACGTCACCTGCAACCCGTTTTCCATTACCGAAGCCATTGAGCAGATTGAAACCGCGGCAACTGAGCTGCTGGGCAGCGTGGGCGCCATCGTCAGCCTGGGCGGCGACCACACCATCGCCCTGCCCCTGCTGCGCGCGATGAATCACCACTTTGGGCAGGTGGCGCTGGTGCACTTCGATGCCCACCTGGATACCTGGGACACCTACTTCGGTGCGCCCTACACCCACGGCACGCCTTTCAGGCGCGCGGCGGAGGAAAAGCTCTTCCGCGACGACGCTTCCATGCACGTGGGGATCCGCGGTCCGCTCTACAGCCGGCAGGACCTGGTGGATGACGCCGAGTTCGGATTCAAGGTGGTGCACTGCGACGAGTTCCAGCGGGAAGGGGTCGATCACGTGATCGAGCGCATTCGCAAGCGGGTGGGCGATCACCCCATGTATCTTTCCATCGACATCGACGTGCTGGATCCCGCGCATGCGCCGGGCACCGGCACCCCCGAGGCCGCGGGTATGACGACCCGGGAACTTTTCGGTGTGCTGCGCGGGCTGGCGGGACTGAAAGTGGTGTCCGCGGATATCGTCGAGGTGGCGCCGGCTTACGATCATGCGGAGCTCACTTCACTCGCCGGCGCGACCCTCGCCTTCGAGATCATCAACATGCTGGTGAGAAGCCCCGAGATCTCACGCAAGCGCTGATCGCACCGCAACGACACATTTAATAGAGGCCCCCGCGGACACCCATATTTAAAGGAACGAAAGCGCCGGTTTTCCCGCTTTTTGTTCCTTTTCCCCACCCAAATTCCGACCAGGTTCTCAGTACTGTGCGTCCTGTCGGGACCCACGAAACCGGCGGAACTACCCTTGTCTTTATGCGCCGCAGACGCTTTGTCAGACGGCTTTCATCGCGCTGGAGCTCGATGCTTACCGGCTGGTGGACCAATCTGCGCTTTTACTGGTACACCGGAAGCAAAGGCACCTGGGTGATGGCGCTTTGCCTCGTTTCGGTCGTTTCCGTGTCCGGATATCTGATGTATTCGGTGATCGCCAAGTATCCGCATAAGCGCGAGCTCACCTGTCTTTCCCTCAATATTTATTTCGAGGCCCGGGGCGAATCCTCCAAGGGTCAGCGGGCGGTGGCGGAAGTCACCATGAACCGTGTCGCGTCGAAGTATTATCCCAACACGGTTTGCGACGTAGTCTACGAGAAGAAGTGGGATCGAATTCGAAAGCGCTACGTCAGCGCCTTTTCCTGGACCGAGTTCGAGACCCGTCCGCTACCCAAAGGCAAACCCTGGGATCGGGCGCAGAAAGCGGCCATGGACGTTTATTACGGCCGTACCGAGCCCGTGCTCGAGGGCGCGACGCTCTATCATTCGGTTAACATCCGCCCGAGCTGGGCCCGCGGCGTCAAGCCGGTGGCCCGCATTGGCAGACACGTCTTTTACAACAAAGGGCGAATCGCGAGAACGAGAAAGCGCGCGAGCTGAGGCCGGCCAATCAGTTTCCGCTCGTCATCCCTGCGAAGTTTGCCCCTGCGACAGCAGGGTGCCGAGAACCATTAGGTACTCGGCTGAAGATAGAAGAAATTTGCGCCGCAATACGCTGCGCTATTGCGCCCTACGCCCGCCGTTTCTGCGAGCGCTTCACGACTCTCACGTCATTCCCGCGAACCCGGGAATCCAGTCATTGAATATTCATTAGACCAGGCGCTGAAGTCTTTTCTTACTGCGCAGCATTAAGCGACAAAGGAAGGTGCAGCTCTAAGGAAGATTTTGTCTACTGGATCCCCGCGTTCGCGGGAATGACGTTTGAGTGTCAGGCTAACGGTGGAGAATCGACAAGACCGCGCTGCCTTACCAAAGGCAGAGTAGCCAAATAGCAGGGTAAGGAGACTTCTCGCTTAAACGTCCGCCGGCGCTTTGCGCGCGTAGGTCTTCTCAACATACTCGTCGACGATGAGCTGAAATTTTTCGGCAATGTTGTCGCCACGGAGCGTTACTATTTTCCTGCCGTCCACATACACGGGCGCCGCGGGCGCTTCGCCGGTGCCAGGCAGGCTGATGCCGACGTTGGCGTGCTTGCTCTCACCGGGACCATTGACCACGCAGCCCATCACCGCCACAGACATTTCTTCGACGCCCACGTATTGCTCGCGCCATTTGGGCATCTGCTCGCGCAGATGACTCTGAATGGTGTTGGCGAGCTCCTGGAAAAAAGTGCTGGTGGTGCGCCCGCATCCGGGGCAGGCGGTCACCAGTGGGGTGAACGATCGTAAGCCCATGGTCTGGAGCATTTCCTGCGCCACCACCACTTCTCGGGTGCGGTCGCCGCCGGGCTCGGGCGTCAACGAAACGCGAATGGTGTCGCCGATGCCCTGCTGCAAAAGAATCGCCATGCCGGCGGTGGAGGCGACAATGCCCTTGGAGCCCATGCCGGCTTCGGTCAGCCCCAGATGCAGCGCGTGATCGGTGCGCGACGCCAGCGTGGTATACACCGCCACCAAATCCTGCACCCCACTCACCTTGCACGAGAGCACGATGTGATCCCGCGGCAGGCCCAATTCTTCCGCCAGTGCCGCGCTTTCGATGGCGGACACCACCAGCGCCTCGCGGGTCACTTCCCGCGCATCCAGCGGATCCGGACGCTTCGCGTTTTCGTCCATCAGCCGAGTGAGCAGCGCCTGGTCCAGGCTGCCCCAGTTGACGCCGATACGCACCGGTTTGTTTCGATCTTTGGCCACCTCGATCATGGTGGCGAACTGAGTGTCGCGCTTTCTGCCGAAGCCCACGTTGCCGGGATTGATGCGGTACTTGGCCAGCGCCTCGGCGCAGTGCGGATACTCGGTCAGCAGCCGGTGGCCGTTATAGTGGAAGTCACCGATGAGCGGCACGCGGCAGCCCAGATCGTCCAGGCGCTTTCGAATCTCCTGCACCGCGGCGGCGGCCTCCGGCGTGTTCACGGTAATGCGCACCAGCTCCGAGCCCGCGCGGGCCAGCGCCTCCACCTGGGCCGCGGTGCCGGCGGCATCGGCGGTGTCGGTATTGGTCATGGATTGCACCACGATGGGCGCCTCGCCGCCGATGGTGACGGGGCCGACCTCGACGGCAACGCTTTTTCGCCGGGCGATGTGATTCAAATCGGTCATTTCGCGATGGTCTTGCGTAACTTGTTGAGTCTAATGCCCCAACGCCTAAAGTCACAAGCGCGCCTAACGCGATTAAGAGGCCGTTTCGGCTTGATCCGGGTTTAACGCGATCTTTCGCCCTTCCCTGTCCATGCGCCGGTAATGCGCCAATAAAGCCGCCGCACCCGGAATACGGACGCCGCTCTCGGGCAATAGACCCATCCGACCGAGCAAAGAATAGGCCGCCTCCTGAACCGGCACCCGCGGATAACGGTGCTCGCTGGCGAAGCGCACGAATTTGAGCGCCCGAAAGCCGTCGAACCAGCGAAAGAAGCGCGACTCAAACGCCTCAATCGCCGCCGTGTGCTTGCGGATCTCGGCAAGTTTCTCGCTGAAGTTTTGCGATTTCAGGTAAGCGCGCATCGTTTCGGGCAGCGTTTCCAACACCGCCGCTTCGCCATCGCGAAGCGCTTGCACCCTCGAGGTGAGCACGGCCATCTCGTCGAACACTTCCGGCGCATAAACATCCAGCGGCCCGGCGGACTGTTCCAGCGCATCGGTTACAGCACGTCCGGTGCCGAAAGGCACCCGCCACGATTGCCGCGGCGATGGCATCACCGTGGTATCGCGAATTTCGGTGAAACCGCCGAGCAGCATCAATTTGTTCAAGAAGTAGAAATCTTCCGCGCCCTTGCGCCGGTTCATGCCTCCTTGCCGTACATACGCGCTTGAACGCACCGCCATGCACGAGCCCACGGTGTGATAGGCGCAAGGATGGCCGCACAATTTGAGGCCCCAGCGGTAATAGCGAAGGTAAAGCTCGTATTCCGTCACCGCGCGGTAGTGCGCCGCGCTCAAACGACCGCTCAAGGGATGCTCGAAGTGAATGCTGCACGCAGGCGAGTCCCGGTGGCAATCGAAGTGCGAGGCAATGGCCGAAAGATAGTTGGACTCGACGCGGCAGTCGGCGTCCAGGCAGACGATGATGCCGTCATCGGTGCCGGCTGCGAGTAGTCGGCGCACGGCCTCGTCCATGCCGAGCTTCCGCGCAAGACCCACGCCCGCGTGTTTCGCCGGCAGATTCGGAAAGATAAGCGGGTAAAAACGAATGCGCCCCGACTTGCCCAATGCGGCGTCCAGTTCCTCGATCTCGGATTGCGAGCGCCGGTTCCGGTTGCGCACGGCGTCGCTGTCGGTCACCGACGCGTTGAGCACCACGATCACCTCCGCCGCACAGCCCAGATCGCCGCAGGCGGCGAGGTCTTGAAGCGTCAGCTTGAGATCGCTTTCGTCCCGGC
>JBFIYQ010000055.1:0-10856 GCA_041605275.1 Gammaproteobacteria bacterium | reverse complement strand
GGCGGTAACCAGATGGCGCAGGAAAACGTCGGTCAGCGACTGCGCGCATTTTTCGGCGACGGCGCCGATCTTCAGGTTGAGGCCGGGAATTCGCGGTACGCGGTGGAACTGCGATTTCCGCTGGTTACCGATTACGGCGGCGGGGCGCTCAGCCGTTGAAGGTTCTCATCGTCGACGACGAGCCCCTGGCCCGCGCGCGTATTTCCCGCCTGGTGACGGAGCTCGAGGACGACATCGTTCCGGAGGAGGCCGGCAACGGCCCCGAAGCGTTACTAAGGGCGCAGGAGGACGACGTCGATGTGGTGCTGCTGGACATCCGCATGCCGGGTATGGACGGGATCGAGGTTGCGAAGCACCTCAAGCATCTGGACCGCGCCCCCGCGGTCATATTTACCACCGCCTACGACAGCCATGCGTTGCAGGCCTTCGAAGCGAGCGCCGTTGACTACCTGCTGAAGCCCATACGCAGACGACGGCTGAAAGAAGCGCTGGAGCGCGCACGCACGCTCACCGGGCAGCAGATCGAAAGCCTGGAGGTTGCGGATCCTGACGCCGGCAGAGCGCGCACCCACGTGAGCGCAAGCCTCAAAGGCGATTTGAAGCTGGTGCCTGTCAGCGAGGTGCGGTTTTTTCGCGCCGAGCACAAATACGTGATCGCCCGCCACGGGCAGGGGGAGCTGGTCCTTGACGAAGCCTTGAGCACCCTGGAGCAAGAGTTCAAGCAAGATTTCATACGCGCCCATCGAAATGCGCTGGTCGCTTTGGCCCATGTGCGGGCATTGGAAAAAAACCACGGTGGTAGTTATCGGCTTCGCTTCGACGGAATCGAGGACAAGGTGGAGGTCAGTCGTCGGTGCCTGCCGGAAGTGCGCCGATTGTTCAAAGGCCGCGTGTAAGTCCAATGACTTTCAAATTTTATATAACACTACGTATAAGATTTCCAAACGTTTGTTATCAGGGTAGTTTGTCTTGTGCATGCAACCTGCGCATGGTCTAGTATTGCTTCAGACGATTCACCCATTTTGCACCGGTAACCGAGGCAGCGTTTTCGTTGGACCGGTGGCGGCGAACCCAGGTCAGCATTCCGGTGAACTCAGACTCCGACCAGAGCAAAGCGATGACAGCGATGGGATTGTGGCCCGACGCTGGTCAAACGGCTCGGGCGCTCAGGGTGCGTAACCGCGATCGCGAGCGGATCATTCCTCTATCGGAGCTGGACGCGGTAATCGAGTGTCCTCCCATCACGCCCGTGCCGGCGGCGCCCGGTTGGATGCTGGGCGTTGCCGTTCACAAGGGCGCCCTGTTGTCGGTGATCGATCTCGGGACGGCGTGCGGCGATCCGCGAGCCGGCCACGAACCGGGTGAACGACTGCTGCTGGTGGAGACCGCCGCTCACCGGCTGGCGTTTTCCGTCGACGCTATCCTTTCCGAGTCGACGGATGCAAAGTCCGGTGACGGCGCAGGGCTTGCGCTTCGCGCGCTTGCCTCGCGGCTCCTTGGCGCGGGGCCCGTTGGCGACGCGGGTTTGGCGGAGGCTGCCGCCACGTGAGCAATCTCAACACCGCGGATCCCGACACCGGCACCAAGGCGCCATCCTCCCCGCGCATTCCCGCGCACCAGTGGCGACTGCTCCTTCCCCTCGGATTGCTGATGGTAACCGCCATCCTCTACTTGGTTCAGCGCGAAAACGAGGCGCGTGAGCAGAGCCTTCGCCTGGCCATTTCCCATCAAAGCGAGCTGGCGTCCCGCTTCGCCGCCAGCGCTGCCCGCGCGGTCAATGGCGCGCCTGATGCGTTTTTCGAGCTGAGGCGTAACCGTGCCCGGGTCGCGAATGCGCTCAAAGCGCTCGAACTCGAGCCTGCGTTTCTTGCGCAGGGCGAGGAGTCGGAGGCGTTAGGGGAAAAGTTGATCGAGCTGAAGAGTATGTGGGATCGGGTCGTGGACGCCGGCGGGCGTCTGATCGAAGCGGAGGCCGCCACGGTCACCGTACGCAGAAACGTAGAGGCGTTCCAATCCATTGCCACCGGCGTGCTGGTCACGGCGGACGAGCTGGTGGATGCCATGGTGGCCGCCGAGGAGCCGCCGTCGCAGGTCCGCGCGGCCTCCCGGCAGCTTCTTTTGATTCAGAGAATTTCCGCCAACGTTCGAAGAGTGCTGGAGGGCGGCGACGGCATGATCACCGCGGCGGATCGATTCGGGCGCGACGCGGTGCACTTCGGAGAGGTGAACAACGCCTTGCTGGTGGGCAGCCCTGAAATGAAGCTGAATCGCGTGCGAGAGGATGTCGCCCGGGAAATCCTTGTGGACATTGGACGAGAGTTTCGCCGCAGCGCCGATCTCATCGAGCAAATCATGTCCGATGCGGTGACGCTGGCGGATGCCCGCGGCGCGGGCGCAGAAATTGTCACCGACAGCGAGCGGATCTCGGGGCTGGGTCGCGAGATCGAGGCGGGTCTGGCCGCGGCCAGCGCCTCGCGCATTCCGCTTGGCGGTTTGATTCAGCTCTTCGGCGGCCTGACCCTTCTTTCCCTTTTGGTCTGTATCGCTCAAATTGCCGCGATCACCCGCCGGGTGCGCATCGAGGCCCGACGCCAGCACGCCCTGGTGGTTAGCGAGCTCGCCCGAAGAGCGGAACGCGAGCAGGCGATCGAGGCACGTGAGATGGCCACGGAAACCGCAATCCGTCGTCTCATCGACGAGCTGGACCGGCTCTCCCGTGGCGAAGCCCCGACGGCGCTGGAGATCAGAGACGAGTATTCGGAAACCTCGCTGGCGCCGCTGGAGGTGGCGGTCGGAGCGGTGCGCAAGCGCTTCGCCTCCCTCGCCCAGGCCGCCGCCAAGGTGTCCGCCGCCGGCAGCCGTTTCGTGGGCGTCGCCAGGGCGGCGCGGGGCATCGCCGAGGAGCAAAAACAACAGGTCGAGCGGGCGGCGAAGGCGACGCGGATCATGGCTGCACAGGTGGAGTCGGTCAGCGACCACGGCCGCGCCGCGGGCGAGCTGGTGGTGCAATCCCTGGATTCGGCAAAGCGCGCCAAAGCGGCAGTCGAGAAAGCGGGCGGACAGTCACAGCGCACGCTGTCTGCGGCAAGGAACGCGGCGGCACGGATCCGCCAGCTCAACCAGTCTACGCGCCAGATCCAGGAGGTCGGACGGATCCTGGATGAGCTCAGCGAGCAGTGCCGTATGCTTTCCATCAACGTTTCTATCCGCGCCTCGCTGGCGCACGAGTCCAGCGGATCCGGCGCGGCACAGATTGCTGCCGATGTGCAAAATCTTGCCGTCGAGGCCAGACGTGCGCTGAAGCGGATCGACAGCGTAAACGAGGACGTGCGTTCTCACGCCGGCCAGGCCGCGGACAGCATCAAGCAGCTGGTATGGGCGGCCGAGAACGCCGCGGAACGTAACCAGGCGGCGCTTAACGAAATTTCGGGCGTCACGCAGATGGCGCAGCGCATGGACTCGACCCATCGCGCGTTGAGCAACGTACTTGAGGAGCACACGCTGCGCATGACCCAAGTGGTGAAGTCCACAACTTCCGTGCACCAGGTAACCAGTCGCGCCCGCGGAGAAATTCGCGACTGCGCTGAAAGCGCGGGCAGGCTGTCTGAGCTCGCCGGTCTTTTGGAAGCGGCGCTTACCGGATACGATGAAGCGAAACAAATTCATGGCAGCGTCATCGAGTTGCCCGCACCGGGCTCTCTGTCGCGGGCCGCTCCCAGCGAACACGACAAAATTGAAGCATCTAAACAAGCCGTCGGTAGAGACCCTGGGTAACTTCGCGCCCGATGCGGGCGATCGGGGGTTATAGACTCATGGCCATACCAGGCGAGCTTGAGGCCGTGCGTCCGACGTTGCGTGATAGCGGCTTGTTAGTCGCGGGCGCAATCGAGAGCGAATCGTTGGTTGATAAGCTGGTGGCGCTCGCGAATCGTGTCAGCACCGATCCCGGAAATCTTTCGGATCTCAAGGCCGCTTGTCAGCGTGAGCTTCAGGCGGCGGGGGCGCAGCTAAAGGCCTCTGGCCAAACGCCGTTCCTCCCGCTTTTAATGGAGCTTGAGCAGGGCTTCGAAGCTTTGTCGAATTCGCCGGGCGCAAACGATCGCGCTGCGGTTGCCTCGGCAATGAGACTGCTGGCGGGCGCGCTGAGATCCAGCGCGCCGCCGCCGCGGTCGGCTGAAATTCTCGCCATCGCCGGGCTTCGCAGCCTGCGCGGCGCCCGGATGCCCTGGCGCGGTGACCTCATCCTCTGCGAAGTCGAGATGCACGTCCCTTCGAGCCCGGCGGCCGAGGTCTCTCAACCGCATCCGCGATTCATCCGCCGGGCGCTGGCCGCCTATCGTAAAGGTCTTCTCAAATTTCTTAAGGCCGATCCTCACGAGGCCAAGCGGCTCGCCGAGCTCAGCCGACGGGTCAAGGAGGTCTGTGTCGAGGACGCTGAGCGGCGCCGTTGGCGCGCGGCGGAGGCAGTGTTCTCTCGCGCCCAGGAAAGCGGCCAGACGCAGAATCCACTGGTCAAGCGCATGGCGGTCAGACTGGAGCAGGTGCTGAGGCGCTTGAGCGGCGATCTCCCCGCGGACCCCCACGGTGCCGACGCCATGATTGAGGACCTGGCGGTAATCGCAGCCCTTCTGGACGAGCACCGCGTGGCGAGCGATGACGGGCTGCCTCTGCGATTGAGCGCAGACGCCTTCAGCGCCGCGGCCGAACGCCTCGGCGACAAACCCGAGGATTCGCGGGCGCTGCTGGCCGAGTTGGCCGACGCCCTGCTGCTGGAGGGAGAGTACGCATTCTGGCTGGAGGCGCGTGAGCTCACCGAGAGTGCTCAAGATCCGCAGGCGCTGCGCGCCGCGATATCGCGCTGGCAGGCGCCGTCGGCGGAGGACGGCAATATCGCGTCGGCAACCGACGTGAGCGCCCACTTCGCTCAGGCCCACGCTGCCCTGAGCCGCATCGAGGGGACGCTGAAATCCGGTTTCGACGGTGGCGAGATCCACGACCGGGCGGCGGGCATCCCGGTGGACGAGACCCTGCTCGACAACCTGAACCTGATGGCGCGGGAAATTCGCGGCGCCCGATCCCGGGCCGAAGCCAACTTGGGCAGCCTGCGGGGCGGACTGGTGGATATGGAGCGCACCATACGCGCGCTGCGGTCCCAGCTCGAGTCCCTGGAGGTGGAATCCCAGGCTGAGGACGGCGAACGGTCGGGCGCAGGCTCTGGGGACACCGTGGCGTCCAGGTTCGGAGCGCTTTCGCGTGGCATCGAGGAGCTCGCCGGGCTCAAGGACTCGCTGCAGTCGCTCACCGAGGAAACCGAGTCCGCGCTCGCCGCCCAGGCCGGCGACGACACCGAGCTCGAGCAGGGGCTGCTTAAGACGCGAATGATGCCCGTCGGCGGTCAGTTCGAAGCCCTGTGTCAGTGCGTTCAACGGGCCGCGGCCGCGCGAGGGGTGGTGGCGACGCTGAGTGCCCGTGGCGCCGAGGTGGCACTGGAGCGAAGCCGGATTGATGCCCTCACCCGAGCGCTCGAGTATGTGCTCGAGGCCTGTGTGGGCGAGGGGCTGATCACGAGCGCGGCGCCGGCGCGTCCAGATCCCGCAGGGGGGCGGCTCGAACTGGAAATTTCCCAGCCTCGCTTCGATGTCATTGCGGAGGTCTCGTATCCAGGCGCGCCGCTTTCCAACGCCACGCTGACGCATCTGGCTCCGGCCCTGGACGCGCTGGGGGCAATGGCGACCAGCTTCGCCGACGGCAACGCTCGCGCGCGGGCCAGGCTCTTGATCCCTGGACCGCCGCAGCCCATGGATCTGCTGCTGGTGGAGGCGGGCGAAAAGAGATACGCGCTGCCGCTCAAGCACGTATCCGGGGTTTCCCGGACGCCCGGGGCAACCGAGCTGAAGAGCAACGAGGGGGTGATGGAGGTGGACGGCAGGCGCTACCGCCTGACCGCTCTTTCCGAGGCCCTCGGGCTCGAGTCGTCACCCGTCAACGGCTCGATGTGTGTGCTCGTTCAGCGGGGCGAATCGCGCTTTGCCTGCCGCGTGGACACCATCATTGGCCGGCAGCGCCTGCTGGTGAGATCTCCCGGGCCGCTGCTGTCTTCCAACCCCTGGGTGCTTGGGGTGGTGCTCGACGCGCTGGCCGCGCCGACCCTGGTGCTCGACCTCGGGACGCTGGAGAACGTTGGCGTATCAAGAGCGGTGTGAGAGATCGCCGCACTTAATCTGCAGCGCGGTCAGGGCGACCACCGCGGCGGTCTCGGTGCGCAGCACCCGCGGTCCCAGAGAGAGCGGCTTGAAGCCCGCCTGCATCACCCGGCGCATCTCGCCCTCGCTGAATCCGCCCTCCGCGCCGATCAGTAAAGCCACATCTCCCTCGACCTCTATCTCGTCCGCCGTGAGCTTTGCTCCCGGGGACAGCACGAAGCCGCTCGCCTTGGGGCTGAATCGGTTCTCCAGCCACTGGTCGAGGCTCGCGATCTGTTCAATTTGCGGGAGTCGGGTGCGCCCGCACTGCTGGCACGCGTTCACCGCGATGCCCCGCCAGTGTTCCAGCCGGCGGGCCCGGCGGCCGTCATCGAGCCGAACCACGCTGCGTTCGGTGGTCACCGGCGCGATGGTGCGGACGCCGAGCTCAACCGCTTTTTGCACCGTGAAATCCATTCGCTCCCCGCGCGAAAGTCCCGGCACCAGAGTGATGTTGAGCGGTGACTCGCGCTCCGTCGGAATGAAGGCGCCCACCCGCGCCGCCACCGAGTCCCGGTCTGCGCGCTCCACCCGGGCCTCGAATTCCCCGCCCTTTCCGTTGAAAACGACAAGGTCCGCGCCGGCGTCGAGCCTTAAGACCTTTCCCAAATAGCGCGCCTGATCCCCTGTCAGGCGGATACTCGCGCCTTGCTTGAGCTTCGCATCCACGTAGAGCCGTGTCTTGCGCATGCTAGCCGGGATTTTGCGCCAGGGCGCACGGGTGACGGCGAAGGGTGAGGCGGAAATAGGCAAAGGTCCGTTGCCCGAGCAGAGTAGAACTGCGAAGCGAAGGGATTGCCCCGCTGAACGGGTTCGCCAGGGACGGCGAACCCCGGACAGACAAGCGGAGCGGGAGCGCGGCAATTACAAGCTGTGTCGCGGCGAAAACCGGCATTTTACAGTTCAAAATAATGGCCATTGGGGAATTGACCTCCGGGCCACCGTCCGCCCTGGTGCAATATCCGGGCTAAGCGGCAGCCGCGACCTGGATGCCCTCCCATGCGGTTTCCGCCAGATGTTCAATCTGCTCGGGCGTTATGACGTAGGGCGGCATGAAGTAGACCACGTTGCCCAGGGGCCGCAACAATACGCCCCGCTTGAGCGCGTGCCGGTAAACGTGCAGTCCCCGGCGTTCCTGCCACGGGAAGGGGGTTTTGTCGTCTTTGTTCTTTACCATTTCAATCGCCAGCGTCATGCCATGCTGGCGCACGTCACCGACGTGGGGATGATCCGGGAAGCGCTCGGTGACGCTTCGCATCTTTTGCGACAGTGCTTTATTGGTTTCGACCACGTTATCGCTTTCGAATATATCCAGCGTGGCCAGCGCCGCGCGGCAAGCCAGCGGATTGCCGGTGTAGCTGTGGGAATGTAAAAAAGCGGTGAGCTTCTCGAAATCGTCGTAAAAGGCCTGGTAAACCTTTTCGGTGGTAAGAACCACCGACAGCGGCAGGTAGCCGGCGGTGAGTCCCTTGGAAAGACACATGAAATCCGGGCTGATTCCGGCCTGCTCGCAGGCGAACATGGTCCCGGTGCGGCCAAAACCCACAGCAATTTCATCGGCAATCAGGTGCACCTGATACCGGTCGCAGGCCTCTCTGAGCAGTCGTAGATAAAGGGGGTCGAACATGCGCATGCCGCCGGCGCACTGAATCAGGGGTTCTACGATGACGGCGCAGGTTTCCTCGGCGTGGCGTTCCAGCAGCGCCTCCATCTGCTCGAACATTCTCGCCGCGTGCTCGGCAGGCGTCGTTCCCCGCTCGCGCAAGAAGGCGTCCGGCGACGGCGCGCTGATCGCTCGCATCAGCAGGGGATCGTAGGTCTCCTTGAACAGCGCGACGTTTCCCACCGCCAGCGCTCCCAGGGTCTCGCCGTGGTACGAGTTTTCCAAGGTAATAAAACGCTGCTTGGACGTTGCCCCAAGATTACGCCAGTAGTGAAAGCTCATTTTCAGCGCCACCTCGACCGCGGACGATCCGTTGTCCGCGAGAAAGCAGCGGTTGAGACCCTCAGGGGTCAATTTGACCAGGCGTTCGCACAGCTCGACCACCGGCTCATGGCTGAACCCAGCCAAGATCACGTGCTCGAGCTTTTCCAGCTGGTCGCGAACGGCGGCGTTAATTCGCGGATTGGCGTGTCCAAAGAGATTGACCCACCAGGAGCTCACGGCGTCGATATATCGGTTGCCTTCAAAGTCCTCCAGCCATACCCCTTCTCCACGCTTGATGGGAATGGGAGGCAGGGTTTCACAATCCTTCATCTGGGTGCAGGGATGCCAGAGGACCGAGAGATCGCGCTCAATGAGCGCCGCGTTGCTGGCCGTCATGTCAGCTCAACCTTTGTTTATCAGCGTCGATTTTCGATACGGATATCGCGGCACAGCATTCGCCTGCCGCCGGCAACTTTTGGCGCCGTGACCGGTCCCAATTCTAACAACAGGAAGCCACGGATTATTCCGTTCTTTCAGACCCCGGTGACGGCTTTGGGGCAAAAGCGGTTCCGCTGTATAGTCGTGCCGTGACCCGGGTTGACCCGGGCGCGAAAGCAAAAATCAGGTATATTCCCGCTCCCCGGAGGGGTATCGGTTGTCGCTCGAAGCTTGGTTATCGGGCGTCCCAATCATTTATCGGAGATCTGTGATGAAAGCAGCAAAGCGCGCCGCGCTGGTTCTCGCGCTGATGACGTCGGCCACTTTCGCCGATGAGGGTAACAAGCTCGAATCAAACGTGCAGAAATTCAGCTACGCCATTGGACTTCAACTGGGCGACAACTTAAAGAATCAGGGAATACTGGATCTCGACGAGCAGGCGCTGGCGCAGGGTATTCGCGATTATCTCGACGGCAACGATCTGAGACTCACCCCGGATGAAATTCAACAGGCGGTGACGGACTACCAGCAGGAGATGCTGGAGAAGCGCCTGGCGCTGGCGAAGGAAAACCGGGAGGCGGGGGAAACCTTTCTGCAAAAGAACGGTAAAAGAGAAGGCGTGGTGGTTTTGGACAGCGGGGTGCAATACGAGGTGGTGGAAAAAGGCAGCGGCGACAATCCCACCGAGACCGATGTCGTAATGGTGCACTATCGCGGCTATCTCATCGACGGCAGCGAGTTCGACAGCTCATTCAGTCGCGGCGAACCCACCGAGCTCGAAATCGCCCAGGTCATTCCCGGCTGGCAGCAGACCCTGCAGCTGATGAAGGTGGGCTCCAAGTGGAAAGTATGGATTCCGTCGGATCTCGCCTATGGCCTGAGGGGCGCCGGCAATAGAATCGGTCCCAACGAGATGCTTCACTTCGATATTGAGCTTATCAGCATCAAGGAAGACGGCTGAGGCCGCCTGAGGCCCGCGGGCTCATTGGCTGCCTTCAAATAGGGAACGATAGGCGAACAAAGTCACGGCCCCGCCGGTATGCAGAAAAACCACGTTCTTGGCGCTACCGAGCGAGCCATTGCGCACCAGGTCGATTAACCCCGCCATGGCCTTGCCGGTGTAAACCGGGTCCAGCAGCAGTCCTTCCAGGCGCGCACCGAGGGTAACCGCTGAAATCATCTCTGCCGTGGGGATGCCGTAGCCTTCGCCCACGTAGTCCCCGTTGGCACGCACGCATTCTCTTGGAAACTGCGCCGGCGTCTCCAGAATGTCGAGAGTCTCCGCAAGCAGACCGGCGACCTTTTCTTCCTGTTCCCCAGCCGAGCGGCTCACGCAGATCCCGAGCACCGGGATCTCGGCGCCAAAGGCGCTAAACCCGGCGAGCAGACCGGCCTGGGTTCCGGCGCTGCCGCTGGCGTGGACCACCAGGTCAAGATCAAAGCCCAGAGTCTCACTCTGCTCCAGCAGCTCTTTGGCGCAGCGGACGTAGCCCAGCGCGCCAACCGCACTGGAACCGCCCACGGGTATGGCGTAGGGGCGTCTGCCCGCGGCGCGAAGCTCGTCTGCCATCGCCTCCAGCGCCCGCTGCATGTCGGTACCTCTCGGATAGTCGTGGATGTGTGCGCGACACAGCCTGTCAATGAGGAGGTTGCCGCTGCGCGCATATTCCGCGTCGTCCCTTCGGACCTCGTCCTCTAATAGAACGTGGCATTCGAGACCAAGCCTCGCCGCCGCGGCGGCGGTCTGGCGAACGTGATTGGACTGTACCGCGCCCGGCGTAAGCACGGTGTCGGCTCCCAGCTCGAGGGCCTCCGCCAGCAGATATTCGAGCTTTCGGGTCTTGTTGCCGCCGCTGGCGAGACCGGTGCAGTCGTCGCGCTTGATCCACAAACGTGGCCCGCCCAGCGCCTCGCTCATGCGGGGCAAGGGCTCGAGGGGCGTTGGAATATGAGCCAGCGGCACGCGGTGAAAACTTTCAAGTCTCACAACGGTCTTTTGACTTGGTCATCGAGTGAACGAAACAAAGACCTTAGAGGCAAGGCGGTGGAAGGGCAACGGGGCACGGGATCAGGCGGCGCTGAGGCGAAGCGGTCCGGTAACGATGAGCGCTCCGTCGGCGGAAATTCTATCTTGGCCTGGTGCGCTTTGTTTTACGCTTTTGCCGCGGCAGCGCGCGCCCGTGCAGATAGAGCTCGTAGTCCTCCATGGGCACCAGCTGCTCCTCTATGAACAGAACAAAGCGCCGCAG
>JBFIYQ010000054.1:0-10911 GCA_041605275.1 Gammaproteobacteria bacterium | reverse complement strand
CACTGTCAACCATCCAGCCGCGGAACAGCGAGCCTGAGAGCGCGAACGCGGCGACGGCCACCCACAGCTTCACATGCCCTTCTCCGGCCCGCCACAGCGATCCCGTGGCGCAACCTCCGCTCATGGACATGCCGAGGCCGAAGATGAAGCCGCCTAGGAGGCTCCCGAGCCAGAAGGCCGACGACACCTGAGTTTCCCACTCGCGGAGATCCGTCCACTTGAGAATGGTGAAGCCGGTGGCGGCAATGATGATCGCTATGGCCACCGCCTTGGTGGCGTCGCCGTTACCGGTCATGAACGGTTCGCGGAAGGCGCGCACGAAGCAAAATCGGGTGCGCTGCATGAAAAGCCCGATGGCCACCCCGAAAAGCAGAAAGCCGCCGCGAACGGGGTACTCATTGCTGTCATAGAGCAGGGCCAGCACAAGCCCTAAAATCAATACCGCGAGTCCCCACCACGGTTGATACCGACTCCAAGCGCCAGAGGGTTTAGTCTTAGACGGCGGCAAACGCTCGGCCCAGGTCGGCAAGCTGATATAGCTGACCTCCCAAACCAGAAGCTTCAGGCCTACCACTACCCCGGCCATCAAGCCGGCCATCATCACCAGCCCCGCCAGGGAGAGAGCGGCGGTGGCGCTGAAAAACCCGCCGATATTGCAGCCGAAGGCAAGCGCCGAGCCGACGCCCATGAGGCACCCGCCGACGAGTCCCTTGAAGAGCTCCCAAGGCGGCGCCATTCGCACTTTAAACTGCCGGGCCAGCAGAGCGGCGGCCAATGCGCCGCCGATGATTCCAAAATTCAAAACCGAGGTGGAATAGAGGATGGGAGTGATGATTTCGCGCTCGGCGAGGCCCATGGAGTTGAAGACCCAGTCCCCCCAGTTACGCACCCCATCGGCTGCGCTCCAGGGCTTTTCGAAGGCGAACAGGAATACGTTGATGGCCCCAAACAGCACCCCCCCGATCCATACCGGCCACTGTTGGCCGAAGATCTTCGCGTAGCCGGCCGAAACCGCCCCCCTCACCGTCGTCGGCTGCTGCTCGTGTGTAACTTCTGTTACTGGCGAGTCCACGCGACCTCCCGGAACCCGGGCAACGAAATGGAATAGAAGAGGTGCCGGTAACCCTTGAGGATCAAGTGGCAATGGCTCAATAGACGCGCTGAGCCGGGGGTCGGGTCGACCGGTTCAGCTTGCTCTCTCGGGCCCCTTGGCATAGCTCCAATTGGCGATTGCTGGCTCCGGTTCTTTGCCGCTGGAAGTCATACAGAGTTTTAATAATTACAGGGGGTTAGCGCCGGATTTGCCGATGAAAGAACACCCCTATTGTTTCGCATGATACCGGGCGTTGCACCTTGGTCCATATCTCTGAGGAAATATGTCCGAAAAGCAGCCTGATGGGCTTCCGGTACCAGTTTCTGCGCACAGCGTTGGGGCGGCCTGTTGGCAGATGGACAAGGGCGGCTCGGACTCTGAATTCAGCCGGCCGGTATCATCCTTTTTCGAGCAGAAAATAATACTTGTCGCTTTCCTGGCGGGATTCCAGCAACTTGTGGCCGGTCTGTCTTGCAAGCGCGGCCATGTCCTTGACCGAGCCGGGGTCGGTGGCAATGATTTGAAGGATCTCGCCGCTGGCCATCTTGTCGAGCGTTTTTTTCGCCCGAAGCACGGGCAAAGGACAATTCAACCCGCAGGCGTCCAGCTGATGATGGAATTCGGCCATGATGTATTCCCTGATGGTAGTGAGCGCAAAATTGAACCATTACATCACCGGCGCTCATAGCTCCATATCTCTCTGGAGATAAGTTCTCGGGACCACCTTACGACAAATTCTGGAAAGCGGGATATGAGCCCCATCGCGGCCCGATAGCGGCCGAGTCAGTGGTCAATGTCCCCCTGACCATCAGCCGGATAACCATCGCCTTCTACAGCCGTCGCCTCGAAGCAAGAATCGTCGTCTATCGGGCAAAAGACTCGTTTATTGGAAAGCCGGATTGAGTGACAACACGGGTGCAGTGCCGGCGCCGCCATGACGGGTGAACTCGAATTGCCGGCGTGATAATCAAAGACCAAACTGGTCTTTGCCCTTTCCAAAGAGTGTCTTCTTCCAAACTACACAACCGTCAAAAAAGCCTCAAAATCAGTCAGGGTTTAGGTGACGACGAAGCAAAGAGAATTCAGAGAGGACTTCGATCTGCCCGATCTCTTATCCATGCCATAGATGTTAAAGCATCTAAGCTGTGGCGTAGGGGCGTAAAAACTTCCGTGAGCTGATACCCCAAACCAGAACTGAAATACATAATGATTCGAACTACGATTTGTCGCCTGCCAGTGACTGAATGTGACATGTTTTGCCAAGCCGGTTCTCTTGCATCGCTGATTCCCGAATCCTTTCATTCGCACAAAAGCACAGCAGCTTTTGAACCGCCATGGGCCCTCGGCGTCGCTGGATGCCGTGCCCGGCTAGCCGCGCCATGATTGAGGAACTGTTGTCAGGCTTGGCGCAAATCGAGGCGGCACAACTCGCGATAATCGCCGTCCTCACGTTTGTTGGGTCGGTGGCGGCCGGGTTGAGCGGAATGGGTGGCGGAATTCTGATTGCCATCGCCATTACGCCGGTGATCGGGGTCAAGGCGCTGATACCCACCATCGCGGTGACAATGATGATCAATCACGTCGCCCGGGTATGGGTTTTTCGGCACGACGTTCGATGGCCGCCGGTGGCTGCAATTCTGGTCACCGCGCTGCCCACCACCATCGCCGGATCGATGGTCTACGTGAGCATGCCGGCGCGCGCGATAGCCGTCGTCATGGGGATGTTTCTAATCGCGTTCGTGCCTTTTCGCCGTTACCTGACCCGCCGCGCCTGGCGGGTAGGAAACGCGGGGCTGGCCGGCATCGGCGGTGTCTTCGGCTTCCTCTCAGGCACCACCCTAGGCGGCGGCATGTTGGTCATTCCGGCGCTGCTGGGCAACGGGCTTGTAGGAACGGCCCTGATTGGAACCGATGCCGTGATCGGGCTGACGATACTCACCACCAAGGTAGCGGCTTTCGGCACCATGGAGCTGCTGACCCCGCGGCTTGCGCTCATCGGCCTGCTCGTTGGCGTGGTTTCCGTGCCCGGAGTTTATCTGGCGCGCTGGTTGTTGGACCACACCTCGGTGCACCTGCACACAATTTTCGTGGAGGTGCTGATCTTAGGCGGCGGGCTGTCCTTTCTCTGGCGTGGAATCGTCGGCTAAACCCAAGTCACTCAGCGCGGCGTCAAATCGAAATGTCCCTTGGGCGCGACCTCCGCGACCACACCGCCAGGAGCGCGGAATTTCACCGGGACCACGCCGGGCTTGCTGATGATCTCGCAGCCGAGCGCCTTGATCTTGGCCAACCATTCTTCGAGGTCATCGACTTCCATGCCGAAGTGGTGGATACATGGGCCTTCACCCGCCGCCCTGGCCTCCTTGGAGCTGGCGCCCTTGTCATATTGAATCAGCGCGATGTCGATGCTGCCGTCGGTCAGGTGGCGGGAGTAGTGGTCCCGGGTGTGTCCCTGGCGAACGTCGGTGAAGCCGAGGACGTTCTGGTAAAAGTCTCCGGCCGCTTTCAGGTCATCCACCCGGATCGCAAGATGGGCAATCTTCATTGTCACTGTGTCCCTTTCCGTCTAAATATTGAGTCCGCAGTCTCCATTCAGGCAGCGACGCCGTCAATAGGTCGAGAATCGCCCCAGGAAGCAATTTCCAGTCCCGTTGACAGCGGGTCCAGCATTCTGTCTGATACCAATCTTGCGCTCATCGATCGGCAGCACGTATCGGGCGCAGGCTCGGGAATAAAGAAACTTCGGCCTCGATTTGAGCCCCTAAGGCCCGAGTCACCAGCGGCAAGAGCTGGGCGCCAAAGCATGATGAATTTCGAATCCAGTCGATTGGCGTGACCGCGAGTGCAGCTAAGACGCGCGGTGTGACGCAAATACTAATAACCACGGATAACACCAGAGGAGACAGGTAATGCAATTGCAACGACTTTTACCCCGCACGGCCTGGTTGCTTGGCGCCGCATTCGCCTTCATCGTCGGGCCGGCGCAGGCGCAGATGTCCTATCCGCACGAAAATGTCACGCTGGTGACTCACTCCAGTCCCGGCGGCGGCACCGACGTGTATCTGCGCGAGATGATCAAACATCTCGCGCCAATTCTCGGCGCCAATCTGGTGGTCGAGAACGTTCGCGGCGGAAGCGGCGCAAAGGCCATGGCCAAGCTTGCGAATTCGCCGGCAGACGGGTCCATTTTTTACGGAACCACACCCACGTTCATCAACACCTCGCTTCTGAGCAAACCGAAGCACAGTTACAAGGATCTGGAGGGCGTGGTCAACATATTCCTCGATCCCCAGATCATGTACGTGCGCAATGAAAGCAAATATCAGTCGCTGACGCAGGTCATCGAGGATGCGAAGGCCAAACCGGGGAAGGTGAAGTTCGGCACCGGGTCGCCCGGATCCGCCGAGCGTCAGATGATGGAAGAGGTAAAAAGCAAGACAGGCGTCGACGCGATAATCGTCACCCATGACGGTGGCGGTGACCTCTTGATCAGCGTGCTCAACGGGACGGTCGACGTGGGCGTTGGCGAGACCCAGGAGCTGCTCGGCCAGCTGGAAGCGGGCAAGGTACGACTGATTGCGGTCGCCACACGGAAACGTACCGACAGGTTTCCGGATCTGCCCACCGCCCGCGAGCAAGGCGTCGATGTGGTGCTCGACAAATTCCGCGGCATCGCGGCCCCCAAGGGGCAGCCGGCGGAAGTGATCAAGGCCTGGGAAACCGCAATACCGAAAGTGCTGGAAGTCGCCGCCTTCAAGAAGTGGTACGAATCCGCGGGACTCGTTCCCCACGTGGTGAATCACCGCGAGTACAACGAATTCCTCGCCGAGTTCGTGGAGAGGCAGAAGGCCTTCTTCGAGAAGTACGGTATTACCAAGAAGTAGCGATCCGGCGCGCGCCGATATAGTTCCCGCGCTCGGATACGGTCATGGGGAAGGACCTCGCCTCTGGAATCGTGATGCTCGTGATATCGGGCATCGTGTATTTCGGGGCCACCGGCATTGGCACCAGCTTTATGGCCGATCCAGTTGGGCCCGCCGGTTTGCCGAAAGTGCTCGCCGTCGTGCTCGGGGTCCTTTCCCTGCTTCTCATCGCGCAAGCGTTGCTTAAACTTTGGAGAACTCGGGACAGAGCACCTTCCGAAACATTTGAAAAGCGATGGCGTCCCCATCTGCTCGCAATGGGCATGCTCGGCATTGGTCTTGGCTACGTTGTGATTGCCGAATTCGTCGGCTATCTGGTGGGGATCGCGCTGGTGATACTCGTCACCACCCTCTATCAGGGCGCGGCGCGAAGCTGGCGCGCGCCGGCTATCGCCATAGGCGGCGCGTTCTCCTTCTGGCTGCTTTTCGTCGCTTTGCTGAATATCGGACAACCGGAAGGCGTGTGGGAACGGCTACTGCTCTCCCTTGGCGTGTGACGTCGTGCCGGCCGCGGCAAAAAAAACAACCCACGCGACAGGCGTAGCATCGCAGACTACGCTCGCCGTAAGGCAAGGTTGGGTTGAGTGAGTGATCCCCTTTCTCTTGCCTGGAGCGTGCTCACTACGACTCCGGCGGTCTTTGCCGCGGTGGGCGGCGTCGCCTGGGGCATCCTCGGTGGCGCGCTGCCCGGGATCTCGCCCTCCATCACCATGGCGCTGCTGCTGCCCTTCACCTTCGCCATGGAGCCAGTGGTGGCGCTGGTGCTGCTGGTGTCCACCTATGTGGGCGCGGAGTACGGGGGATCGATTCCCGCCATTCTGATCCGCACCCCGGGAACCAATGCCGCCGCCGCCACCACCATAGACGGTTACGCCATGCACCAGCAGGGCCGCGGCGGAGAAGCGCTGGGTATTTCCCTGGTCGCAGGCGTCATCGGTGGTCTCATCGGCATCCTCTTGCTGGTGATGCTGGCCGAGCCGCTTTCCAATGTCGCATTGCTTTTCACGCCGCCGGCCTACTTCGCCCTCGGCATTCTGGGCTTGAGCGTGATCGCTACCCTCACAGAAGGGTCAACGCTCAAGGGCTTCATGGTCGCGATTATCGGCCTGCTGATTGCCACCGTGGGCAGCGATCCGCAAACCGGCGTCATGCGCTTTACCTTCGACCGGCCGGAGCTCATGGACGGCATTCCTCCCATCGTCGTCATGGTGGGCGTGTTCGCGGTCAGCGAGCTGCTGGTGCAGGCGGGCCTGCCGCCGTGGCAGCAGACCGACCGGGATACCCGGGTCAAGCTGCCCAGTCTCGGCCTAATGTGGCGCTGCCGCCGGGCGCTGGGGATCGGATCCGGGATCGGCGCCTTCGAGGGCGCGATGCCGGGCGCCGGAGGCACCATTGCCTCGTTCATGTCTTACAACGAGGCCAAGCGCTGGTCGAAGACGCCGGAGGAATTCGGTCAAGGGTCGGCGGAAGGAATCGCGTCGCCGGAGGCCGCCAACAA
Source organism: Gammaproteobacteria bacterium (assembly GCA_041605275.1). Taxonomy (GTDB): domain Bacteria; phylum Pseudomonadota; class Gammaproteobacteria; order HK1; family HK1; genus CAMYJH01. The sequence goes on along the minus strand of JBFIYQ010000054.1, from coordinate 4,397 downwards.
CACGGTAACCGCGACCACTCTTGTGCCCACCCTCGTGTTCGGCATTCCCGGATCGAACTCCGCGGCGATTCTGCTCGCCGGCCTGCTCATGCACGGCCTGCTGCCGGGGCCGCTGCTGTTCGAAAAGTATCCCGATCTGGTGTACGGACTTTTCGGCGGACTGTTCGTCGCCAACTTCGCTCAGCTTCCCATCGGCATTCTGATCATGACGCCGCTCATCTGGCTGGTTAATCGGCCTAAGCCCTATCTGCTCGCCTTTATTTACGCGCTGGTGCTATCCGGCGTGTACTCGGTGGACGGCAGCATATTCCACGTCGCCCTGGCGCTTGGATTCGGCGTCATCGGCTATCTGTTCAGAGCCTTGGGGTTCCCGTTCCTGCCGCTGGTTCTCGGCGTGATTCTGGGCTACATGGTGGAGTCTAACTACCGCCGCGCGCTCCAGGTCTCCGCAGGCGACTACGGCATCTTCGTCGACGATCCGGTTTCCGCCGGCCTGCTGTTTACGGCGGTCCTGTTTGTCGCTATCTCGTTATGGCGAAACTGGCTGCGCGCAAGGAAAGAGCGCGCGGCCGAAGCCGAGGCCAAGGCAGGCTGAGTCGTGGACGTGATAACGGCGCCGGAGAGGCCCGGGCGCGTCATCTGGTTCATTTCGCTTCGGCGGCTGATTCAGTAGAAAAGGAAAAAGACATGGCTTTACCTAAAGCCGGCGAGGCCCTGGCCGAGCGCATATCCGTATGGGCGGCGGGCGTTGAGGCCACAGCGCTGCCGGCGAAAGTATCCCAGGTGGCTCAACGGCAGCTTGTGGACACGGTGGGATTATGCGTGGCGGCGCGGCGTACCGATTACGTCGAGGCGCTGCTTAAAACCTTCGAGCCGAGGGGCAGCTGTACCGCCATCGGTCACCGCCGGGCGCTGTCCTGCCTGGATGCAGCCCTGGTGAATGGAACGGCGGCCCACGGTGAGGATTACGACGACACCTTCGAAGGCACGCCGGTCCATACCGCCGCCGTAATGGTGCCCGCGGTGCTGGCCGCGTGCGAGCGTTACCAGAGGTCCGGATCGGATTTACTGCGCGGAATCGCCGTCGGGGTCGAGTTCATGTGCCGGATGGCGCTGGTGGTGAGGACCGGCGTCCACCGCGCGGGATTCCACCCTACCGCCGTTATCGGTGCGCTGGGAGCGACGCTCGGTGCGGGTACCGCGCTCGGTCTGTCGCCGCGGCATCTCGCCAGCGCCCTCGGCATCTCGGGAAGCCTGGCCTCGGGAATCATCGAGTATCTGGCGGAAGGCACCTCCACTAAACGGCTTCACGCCGGCTGGGCGGCTCAGTGCGGGATCCGCGCGGCATTGATGGCGCAAGCGGGCTTTTCCGGTCCCCGCACGGTGATCGAAGGCCAGCACGGCTTTACCCACGCTTTCTGCCATCCCGACATCGAGCCGGAATTTCAACATTTAACCGAAGGGCTCGGCCGAAGCTGGCTGAGTGAGGGCATCGCCTTCAAGCCCTATGCCTGCGGCACCATGGCGCAGCCCTTTATCGATTGCGCGCTGGCTTTGCGGGCATCCGGCATGCCCGCGGATCGTATTCGCGCCATTACCTGCAAGGTGGGGGAGGGCACGGTACATCGGCTGTGGGAGCCGCTTGCGGAAAAGCGCAGGCCGACCACCGCCTACTCGGCGAAATTCAGCGTGCCGTTCTGCATCGCCGTCGGCTTCGTCGACGGCGCTGCCGGCTTAAGCCAGTTCACCGACTCGCGGATCGGCGATCCGAAGGTGCTGGAGGTGGCCTCTCGTATCGACTACGAGATCGATCCCATGAACGAATACCCCGCCAACTATACCGGCCATCTGCGCGTCGAGTTTATCGACGGCAGCGTGCGTGAATTCAATCAACCTCATCTTCGCGGCGGCCGGCGCGCGCCGCTGTCACCGGAGGAGCTTATCGCCAAGTATCAGGCCAATGCGCGCTTCGGCGGCTGGGGTAAGACGCGCATCGATCGCAACGCCGCGATCTGCGAGGCGCTGTTCGAATCGGAGGATCTCAGCGAACTTCGCGGCCTGCGCGGTTAATCTTCCGCGCCACCGCAACCTCGAACTCGGGTCAAGCGCGCAACCAGGCGCGAAGCTCGGATACGTTTTTGAGCTTCTCGAGGTCCCACACCGCTGCGATCAGCGCGTCGCTTCGTTCGCCGCCTAGGATGGTCGAGATCAGCTCCCGCGCCTTGTGCGCCACCTCGTCGCGGGTCATCGGGTTGTCGGGAGTGCCGCGCACCGCGTGAGTGGCGTGCTGGCGCGTATTTCCGTCGCGGGTCTTGAGGATGATCACGGGATGACGCCGGGGAAGGTCCGGATCGGGTTGCAGCTCGACGCGCGCGCGCATTTCCTTAACCGCGGGATCGTCGAGACGCGACGTATCGTGGGCGGAGGCGAAGCTGACCGTGCCGTCGATGATCATAAGCGCAGCCAGATGGTGCACGTTGACGTTGGGCATGCCTGAGCCGTCCACGACGTGGGATTCCCGATCGGACATTCTGATCGTAACGGCGTCTACTTCTTCTGCGCTCAAGCGCGGCTCGACCACCAGCGCCTGCAGCGAGTCCAGAACCGCCTGAACCGGCGATCCCACCGACCACTTCTTGATGTTGGTGTGCATGATCTCGTAACGCTCTCCAAGCGCTTCAACGAAGCGCTCCGGCTGTGGCTCCGGGGAGAACGCGAAGAGAAAGTTGCGCGGGCCGGAGAGCACGTCGTCGACGCCGGTGAAGCCCGCCTGCACCATGGCGGCGGCGGTCACGCCGTTGCGCCCCGCCATGCCGCCGAAGTCGAAGGCTTTCTCCACATGGTCCCGATCGCGCTGCCAGCAGTTCACCCCCGAGGCCTGCTGCGCGGTATAGGAGAGCAGCCAGCGGCATTGCTGCGGCGAGAGCCCCGCCAGCGCCCCGGCGGCGGCGGCGGCGCCGAAGGTGGGGGCGAAGGTGTGGGTGCTGTGGCCCGCGGCGTAAAGCTGATCGGTGCCCAGCGCGTGGCACACGCGCGCGCCGATATCGTAGCCGAGGGCCACGGCGCGAAGCAGCTTTTCTCCGGAGCTTCCTTCCCGCTCGCCCATCGCCAGCGCGGCGGGCACGACGCCGCAGCCTAAATGGCTGCGCGAGGTGAGATGGGAGTCGTCGGTCTCGTCGGCGTGGGCCAGCATGGCGTTGGCCATGGCCGCGTTGATGGCGGTGGTCATTTTCGAGGTCCCGCAAATCAGCGCCTCCTCGGTTCCGCCCAGCAAGTCGAAGTAACGAAGCACCGGTTCGGCCGGTGGCAGTCGCGATCCGGACACCGCCGCGGCCAGCGTGTCCAGCAGGTGGTGCTTGGTTTTCTCAACGACATCCCGCGGCAGCTCTTGCTCTGCCGCTCCGGAGACATACGCGGAAAGCGACGCGATAACGGATTCCGATGCAGGCATTGATCGCACGACCCCGTGATTTGATTGAAACCGTTGAGCAAATCAATTCTGTGCAGTCTTTTCACGCTGAAGACCGCACGGGTAGCGTTTCATTCTACGATTCCGGCGCCGAGGGAGCGATAGCGCAAGGTTTGCTTGCGGCTAAAGGATTGGGCTCGACGCGGCGAAAATGAAGCTTGGAACGGGAGCTGACAGCGGGTGGTCTAAAAAACGCCCGCACAACGTTTGAAGCCGAGATTGGTTGAAATCCTGGAACCGCGAAATGCCCGGGCTTGGATATCGCGGGTATTAGCTGTATTTTCCTGACGTTTGGGAGTAATGACGCGGCGGGGCCCGCGCGGGACTGAGCACCCCGGACGGTTCGCCGCAAGGCGACTAAGGCGCTCCCGGGCAATGGCTCGGACGCGAAATATCCCGGTCCGGATCCAGTCACGAGACGCCGGGGGCCCGCGCACGGCCCGTAGCAACACAAGATGCGCAATTTAACGGCTCATGGTGACCCGCGCCGGTCCCCTCGCATCGCTAGATCGTGAACCCCGTCAGGCCCGGGAGGGAGCAGCGGTAGCGGTTGATGCGGGTGCCGGGGTGCGGCTGGTGCGGGTTGCCTCCAATTTCGCCCTGAATTCAGCGCAGGGCGCAACCGTCAGCGCGGATCGTTGAGGAAGTAAGTCTTCATCTTGCCGGCGCCCTTGACCGTCACTCTGCCCCGGTATTGCAGCTTAAAGGTGTCCTCGATCAGTCTTTGCGTCGCCTCGGAAATCTGAATCTTTCCAGGCACGCCGTGGGTCTCCATTCTGCTGGCGATATTCACCGCGTCTCCCCACACGTCGTAGGTGAATCGCTTCCGGCCGATGACACCGGCGACGATGGTCCCGGTATGAATGCCAATCCTGAACTCGAGAGGCTCGGAATAAAATTTGTTCAGCTCTGCCATGACGTCGCGCAT
>JBFIYQ010000053.1:0-10960 GCA_041605275.1 Gammaproteobacteria bacterium | reverse complement strand
CGCGCGCCGAGGTGATCGCAGAGCACGTACTTGCACGTGGTGCTGCCGACGTCGATGGCACAGGTGAGCGGGTGGGCGTTCATCGCGCGGCGATCCTGGCCGCGACCTCGGCCACGTAGTTGGCCGCGGTGCCGGCATAGCCGCGATGGGGAATTGGCGTGGTCGCGCGGCAGAGCAAAGGATCCTTGCGCTCATGCTCGCGGATGCGCTCGGGCGTCAAACCGTATTGCTTAAGGGCCTGTTCGAATTCCGTACGCGCACGCCGGTGCGCTTCGGTCAGGTTCATCTGACATCTCGAAAGGGCCTGGACCTCAGCATCGCCTTTGACTTCGATGGGGGCGTACAGCAGGTCGGGATAACGCCGCAGCACGCCGGCCATGGCGCCCATGCTCATGGTGTTGGGCATGCAGCCGTAGGGCGAAAGCTCGCAGATCATGTGAGCCGTCTTATTACGGTAGGCGTGCAGCGCCTTGCCGATGAGGCAGTAGCTTTCGCCGCCTTCGAGCCGATAGTGATAGTAGGGCGCGGCGAGCCGCTGGAGCTCACGCTGCGACGGCATTGACGCGGGAAGATTCGAAAGCGAGGCGCGGATCCCGTTGCAGACGTGATTGAGCAGCCAGCTGAGCACGTCGATGTACAGAGCCACGGCGCGCATGCCTGGAGCGGTGCCCCGGCGCTCCCAGGCCTTATCGCGCCGCGCCTGCAGTAGGTAGTCCAACCAGACGGCATAGACCGGGGGAATCACCTCGGCGCCTTCCGCTTCCAGCCACTGCTTGATGCGGTAGTTGCCGTCGCCCTCGCAACCCTGAAGCCAGAACTCGCCAGTGATCTTGACCTTGGGCTTGACCCGAAGTCTGTCCACACGGATAGCGGAGAATTTGCTTAGCACCTGGGCGAGCGCTCGCCGGTAATATCCGGTGCTCAGATACCAAAGCACCGTGCGATAACGCCCACCGGCATCGGGGCGATCGCGTATGGCGTCATAGAGCAGCTCCACGCACCCCCGCACGACTCGGTCCGTCTCCCCCGGCACCGTCTCGTATGGGCGGATCATGTACTCGAGCTCGGTAATCACGTCACCGCACAAAATTGCCCAGCACATTCCCAGAGTGAACGGGATCCCCGTCTCGAAGGCGCCGGGCCCGACGCCTTTTAAGTCCAGTAGCAGCACACGGAAATCGGGCAGTCCCATGCCCTCGAGGGCGAGCGCGTAGGACTCCTGGTATTGACCAAAGCGGCACGGCCCGCAGCCCCCCGCAGTCACGAAGACGTAGTCGCGGACCACGCGCTCGGCGCCCCGCTCCGCCACCGCGTCGCGCAGGAAGTTGATCAGGTTGCCGGCCGTAAATGCCGTGGGACAGCACGCGCCGGCGTCGACGTAGTCTTTGCCGGCCAGCAGATCGCGGTGCAGGATTTCCGGTAGCGGTTCCGCCTTGTATCCGAGGCGCTCCAGCGTGCCCTGCATGAGCCGCTCGTGCTTCCAGGTCGCGCCGCCAAACAGCACCGTAACACGGCGCTTCTCGGATTCGGTCAAACGGCGGGGCGCCTTGATCCGATAGTGCTGAAAGGGGGATTTGGGCCGGCTGTCGATACTCAGCTTAGGCTTCGGAGTCGGTATGGCGCCAGTCTGTTGCACCTCTCCCTCCCGCTTGTTTCCCTCTTTCCTGGCGGCATTACCACGCTTTAGGCAACCCCCACCTTCTCAAATAATTACACAGGGATTGAACGCGCGGGACCTTGACGGCGATCAACCTCGGTCTCAGCGCATTGGCGGTGTAATCGGCTTACAGAGCCCGATCGGGTCAGATGATTACTGGTCTTAAAACTGGCGGAGGCTGCCTGTCGTGCCCTAGATCTAACATGCCGCCTCTCGTTCGAACCCGGCCGTCGAAAAAAAGGGTTTAGCATGAGCGAATTTCAACGAATAAACAGCCAGCGGGAAAATTTTGCCTCGATAGTGAGGTCTGCCGTTCTCGCACCATCGAGTCACAACACGCAGCCCTGGCGGTTTCAGATCGCCGATAGAAGCATTTCACTTTACGCAGATAGAACGCGCGCCCTTGCGGTCAATGATCCCGACGACAGAGAGCTCGCGATAAGCTGTGGCTGCTCGTTGTTGAATCTGAGGGTTGCGGCGGCTCACGCTGGATTCTCTGCCAAAGTCGAGGTCCTGCCTGATCACAACGACGGGGATTTGCTGGCAAGAGTAAACCTGGAGCAGGCGGGCGCATCGATTTCCTCGGATGCTAAGCTGTTTGCTTTCATCAAGGGCCGGCGCACCTATCGCAAGCGGTTTGATTCCAAACCCGTACCCGATTCAGTGATGCGCGCGTTGTCCGATTACGCCACTGAGGAGCGGGCATGGCTCGTAAGAGTAGAGCCCGAAGAGAAGCGCCAGGAAGTGGCGGGCCTCGTTGCCGAAGGTGACGCGATTCAATGGGCCGATCCGGGCTGGCGACGAGAGCTGGCCGCATGGATGCATCCTCGGCGCCGGGGCGACGGGTTAACGGTACCAGGGTTTGTTGCTCCGGTGGCCCGCATCATCGTTCGAACTTTCGGTATGGGAAATCGGATCGGCGCGAAGGATATAGGGCTTGCCAACGCGTCCCCGCTTGTCGCCGTTCTAGGGACTGATGGCGATGATGTAGTCGACTGGCTCAATGCCGGTCAGGCGCTAGAGCGAGTTCTGCTGCATGCGCGGAAACACGGCCTCCAGGCCTCGTACTTGAATCAACCCATCCAGGTCGCGTCCTTGCGGCCGAAGCTCGCGCAGCTGCTCGGCGTTAGAGGATTTCCGCAAATTCTGCTGAGACTCGGCTTTCCTGTGGACGAATTGCCCCCCAGCCCACGCCGCAGCTTGGATGAAGTGCTCGAAAGCTCATAAACAGCCGTTACTGTTCGCGGCCTGCTGAGTTGGCGTGATCACGAAAACAGTATTCGGATTTGTAAGACGGCGTCCTGGAACGAAATCCGTATACTGTCCCCGTGAGCGTGCGTCTATCTAAAAGCCGTTTTCTCGCAGGCCTCCAGTGCCACCTGCGGCTCTGGTACGAGTGCTTCGAGCGCCGGCTCGCGACGCCGCCGGACCTCGCCACTCAGGCGCTGTTCGACACAGGCCACGAGGTGGGGAGACTGGCGCAGCAGCGCTATCCGCGTGGCGTGCTGGTCAAGTGGGGCCACCTGCACGCGGACAAGGCGGTTGCGGAGACGAAGCAGCTTATTGCAAATTGGGAGGTGCCGGCGCTCTACGAGGCTGCGTTCGAGCACCAGGGCGTGCTCATCCGGGCGGATATCCTGAAGCGCGAGGACGACGGCTTCGAGCTAATCGAGGTGAAGGCCTCGACCCGGGTGAAAGAAGTGCATCTGCCGGACGTCGCGGTGCAGCTCTGGGTGCTGCGTGGGGCGGGCGTGAATGTTCGCCGCGGCGGCGTTCTGCTGCTTAATAAGAACTACGTCTATGACGGCGAGTTTCTTGACGTCGACCAGCTGTTTCAGTTTCACGATCTCACCGAGGACCTCGAGCCGATGCTGGATGACGTCGAAGGGCAGCTTCAGACTTTTCGCGAACTGGTTGCAGGCGGGCCGCCGCAAATTGCACCGGGCCCCCACTGCTTCACCCCCTATGAGTGTCCTTTCTACGCCCACTGTACCCGCGACATGGAGGTGCCGGTGTATCCGGTGCTTGAGTTACCGAGGCTGAACCAGAAGCGCCTGGCGGAGCTCGAGGCCGCGGGCATCACCGATGTGCGCGAGGTGCCGGAGGATTTCCCTTTGAGTCCGCTGCAGGCGCTGGTTAGGCAAAGCGTCTTGACCGGCGAGGACCGGGTTCACGGAGATCTGGGCGCGGCGCTCGATAGCGTCACCTACCCGGTGCATCACCTGGACTTCGAGACGGTGGGGCCGGCCATTCCCCGATACGCCGGCACGCGGCCTTACGATCCGGTGGCGTTTCAATTCTCGGTGCACACCCAGCACGAGGACGGCACCGTCACCCACGCCGAGTATCTGCACACCGAGGAGTCCGATCCGCGGCCGCCGCTGGCTAAGGCGCTGTTAGCCGCGCTGGGAGACGAAGGCTCCATCTGCGTCTATACGGATTATGAGGTAAAAGTAATCCGGCAATTGGCCGATGCGCTGCCTGAATTCGCTCCAGCGCTTCTTGCGCTCTTGGATCGGATCTGGGATCTGCATCCGGTGGTCAAGAACAACTACTACCACCCGGAGTTTCGCGGTTCGTTCTCCATCAAGAAGGTGCTGCCGGCGGTCGTGCCCGACATGAGCTACGAGGATCTCGAGATCAGCGAGGGCGGCATGGCCTCCATCAGCTACGAGCAGGCGCTTCGCTCCGACGACTGGGTCGAGCGGGAAAACACCTTTCGCGCCCTGCGCGAGTACTGCGCCCAGGACACCCTGGCGATGGTGGAACTGAGACGAGTGCTGGCGGAACGGGCGGGGCTGGCGCTGGGAGATTGAATTGCCGTCGATGACCCGTACGTATCCACCGGCCACAACGGTCCTCATTTACCGTTGAGAACTGGTCAGACAAGGGCAGGGGGTCGTGCCGGCTCCGCCGGATCTTCACGCGAATTTCACGGCTCCTGACGTAATCTTGTGAACTAGTAGAGGTTGTTGGAGGAAGATCCATGCGCCGGATAATTGCAGCTCTTGTCACTGTGATGACCCTGCCGTTCGCTCAGGCGGGGCAGCAGGGGTGCGCGGCCTATTTGTCCCAGGACGTGCGTAAGCTCAGATCCAGCGAGAAGATCAATCTTTGCGATGCGTTCAAAGGCAACGCGCTGCTGATTGTCAACACCGCCAGCCGATGCGGCTTCACGCCCCAGTTCTCGGGGCTTGAAGCGCTGCACCAGCAATACAAAGACCGGGGCCTCACCGTTGTGGGCGTGCCCTCCAACGACTTCAGGCAGGCCGCGGCGGATGAGGAGGCGGCGGCGAAAGTGTGCTACATCAACTACGGCGTCACCTTCACCATGCTGTCGCAACAGAAGGTGCGCGGGCCCGGTGCCCACCCGATATTCCAGGAACTCAATCGCCGCGCCGGCGAGCCGAGCTGGAACTTCAACAAGTACCTCGTTGACCGCGACGGCAAGGTGGTGGAACGCTTCGACAGCACCGTGGATCCCATGTCGGCCCGACTGCGCGAGGCGGTCGAGTCGGTGTTGTAGCTGGCGTCCGCCTGCCGCTCGATCAACTCGCAGCCCCGATTAGCTGAAAGGTCTGTATTGCACCCCAGGGTGATTGAGTGAAGTGGGTGCTGGTTTGCTTGGGCGTGGTGCTGATCGCAGTAGCCGCGCTGTTTGTTTTCACCCGTTGGGAGCTGGCCCGATTGGAACAGCGCTACCCTCCGGTCGGCGAGCCGGTGCGGCTTTACGGACTCAAGCTTCATTACGCGCAAGCAGGAAGCGGGCCGGTTGTGGTGCTTCTGCACGGATCGAGCACCAACCTTCGCGACTTCACCGCCAGCATTTTCGATCCTCTTTCCCGCCACTGCCGGGTCGTCGCCTTCGATCGGCCAGGCCACGGCTATTCCACCTACCCGCTTAAGTCCTGGATGAACCCGAGAGAGCAGGCCGAAGCCGTTCGGAATGCGTTGCTAAAGCTCGGCATCGAACGCGCGGTGTGGCTCGGGCATTCGTGGGCCGGCTCCGTGGTGATGGCGGGGCTGCTGGATTTTCCCGATGAGGTCACCGGCGGGGTGCTGCTGGGGGGCGCCGCCTATCCCTGGGAGGGGGGCGTCGACTGGATAAACCATATAATAGACAGCCCGGTGGCGGGCCCGCTGTTCAAGCAAACGCTGCTGGTGCCGGCCGGGAAGCTGCTCATGAACAAACAGATCAGCGCCGCCTTCGTGCCCAATGGTCCTCCGCCTGACTATCGAACGCGTACCGCCATCGATCTGGTGCTGCGGCCTTCTCAGTTCACCATCAATGGTCGAGACGTGCGTCTGCTGAGTGATTTCCTGGTTGAACAGAGCAAGCGGTATCAGGAAATCCAGCAGCCTCTGCTCATGATTCACGGCGAGTCGGATGACATCGTGCCGGCGTGGAACCACGCTGATCGCCTGGTGAAGCTGTTGCCCCAGGCCGAGCTGGTTGAGATTCCCGCCACGGGCCACGCCCCGCACCACGTGCGCACGGAAGACGTCGCCCGCCGGATCGCCCGTTTTGCCTGCGCAGGATAGGCAATTCGCGCAGGTCACCCAGCCTGTCGCAGAGTCACGCTCAACCATTAATTGCAAATCAGCGCAGGGGACCATCCCTTCTGTCTGCCACCACGAGCGCCGCGCGCACAATGTGTTATCGAGCACCAGGTGCGAATCTGCGCTCCCAGCGTTGATTTATATCAACGTCCGCGTTTGCCGATTGGCCTAGGTTTGGAAAAGCCAGAACTGAGAGCACTCGCATGAGCGCTACCATAAACGCTCAATCCATCTATCCGTACCTGGTCGAGCTGCGGCGGTCGTTTCATCGCCATCCGGAGCTTGCGTTCGAGGAAGAACACACCGCCGGGCGCATCAAGCAGGAGCTCGAGCGTCTCGACATCGACTTCACCTATCCCGGCAAAGGCGGTGCGGTGGTTGGACGCCTGCCGGGGAAGCGCGCCGGCGGGCCGACAATTGCGCTGCGTGCCGAGATGGACGCCCTCCCTGGGGCGGAAAACACCGACTTGCCGTTCGCCTCCACCATCGAAGGCAAGATGCACGCCTGCGGTCACGACGCCCACATGGCGATGGTGCTCGGCGCGGCATCGCTGCTGGTCCGACAGCCGCCGCCGGCCAACGTGCTGTTCGTGTTTCAGCCCGCCGAGGAGCGCGGCGGCGGCGCGCGCGTGGTTCTCAACAGCGGCGTGCTCGATGGCGTAAACGCCATCTTCGGCGGTCACGTGACGCATCATTATCGCGTCGGCGAAATCATGGTCGCCAGCGGCGTGATCACGGCGCAATCCGACCGGTTTCGCATTGAGGTGCACGGTAAGGGGGGGCACGGTGCGAGACCCCACGAGGCCACCGATGCGATTGTCGTTGCCGGGCTGCTGATCACCGCCATCCAGACGCTGATCTCACGTGAAATCAACCCGGTTTATCCTTCCGTGGTGACCATTGGGCGTCTGGAAGCGGGCAGCGCGCCGAACGTCATTGCCGAAAACGCAATACTGGAGGGCTCCATCAGAACCACACTTGGCCATGTGCGCGAGCAGCTGCACACTGGGCTTAGGCGCATGGCCAAGGCGGTCGGCGATCTGCACAACGCCAATGTCACTATAGACATCGAGGAGGGCTATCCGCCGGTGGTCAACACGCCGCGCGAAACCGGTATCGCATACAGCGCTGCCCGCAACGTGGTCGGCGAGCACGGCCTGATGGCCATGGACCATCCCAGCATGGGCTCGGAGGATTTCTCCTACTACCTGCACGACATTCCGGGGTGCTATGTGCGCTTCGGCGCGCGGCGCCAGGAGCAGGAATACATTCCGCTGCACAGCCCGGAGTTCGACATCGACGAGGCGGTGCTCAGAGTCGGCGCGCACTACTTCGAGCAGGTGGCGCGGCACGCAGCGAGCGAGCTGAGAAACCTGTCTTAATCTAAAGCGAGCGGCATCCCCGGGACCGGGCTGGTCAGCTTTGAGTGGGTATGCCCAACAGCTCGCCTAATCGATGACTGACCGCACGCGCCCTCGTTGCGGCCTGCTCAATGTCCTCATCGAAAACCATGAGCTCGAAACCGGTGCCGCGCTCGATGGAGGACGGCGTCATGATAATTGCCCCGGCGGGCGCGCCACCCCGGACATAAAGCGCGTCTTCGAGCGCGGACAGTATTTCGCCAAAAGGTCGCGTCTTTCCTCTGAGGTGCTCGCGTTCCTCGATTACGAACGGATGCTTTCGCCAGTCGCCGAACAGCCGGTTCGCCAACGTCAGCGGCAGCGACACGCCGCCCCAGCGCCCGTTGCACTCGATCCAGTGGAGCCGGGCGGAATCCAGATCCTCCCCGATGACGATGGCGTCGAAGCTGCATCGGCCAAAGTATCCGAGGCGTTGAAGCACCACACCGAACATCATGGCCTCGTGCGTAAGGCGCTGCTGCCACTCCTCGGGGAGCATCGTCGGCGCCGCGCCGGCAAACTCGTCGTTCTCGCCGAGCAGACGCTGATCGAATACCGCTTCCACAATCGGCTTTCCCCGATCGAGTTCTGGAATCCACAGGTGAACAGAGGGGCTCACAATTACCGGTTCCTCCCATGCGGAGACCATCACCGGAAATTGGCCTCGCCAGCCCGCAGCGCGCATTCGCCGCAGCAGTCGCTGTCGGAGCTTTTCGAGCGGCAGACGCGAGACGGCGTTGGAATCGAGCACAAAATTACCTTTGGCGCTCGCGCTGTCGGTGAGCTTGATGGCAACCGTGGGGTGCTGTCGCGCCAGGCTCGCCGCCTCTGCGGCGAGCCGCGCCGAGCCGTAAGCGGCGCGGGTCATGGGTCTGGCCGCGCGGCCGACGACCGCCGAGATCAGGCGGGCAAACCACAGCTTGTCATTAGCCCGTCGCGTGAGTCCCGGGGCGGGCGCGGCGACCCGCACCGGCACCCGTGTCCGTTCGGCGACCGTGCTCGCCAGCGCCCACACCCCACCGGTTCCCATGTAAGGCAGAACCGTAATCGTGCCGGCCTCGCGCGCACGGGCGACTACTCGACCGATGAGCGCGTCATCGCGCAGGCAGCAGCTGGCGAGGGAATCACCCGCTGGCCGAGGCGACGGCAACAATGTCTCGACCCGACCGAGTCCGAGCGTTCGCTGAACGTAGCGCTCGAAGTGAGCGTTTGTCGGCGGGTCCACGATCATCAGATCGCCTTCTTGCCCGAGCCACAGCGCACGATAGGCGTAAGGCTGATCGAATTGCCGTTCAAACAGCCGGATTTGGCTGTGATCCTCGATGAGTAAGGACGGGCCCGTCGCGATGCCGGAGCCGACGTGCGCATCGAGGTCCGGCGTCAGCGAGAGCCTAGGATCGTCGTTCAGGAGCGCTTGCGCCAGCTCACCAAGCTGGCGTTCTTGCGCCGGTGGAAGGGTCACCCGGAACAGCTCGACCACGGGAAATCGGCCGCCGGTCAGATCTGACCGATGGGTCTCGGCGGAAGCCGCTGGTGCGTCGGGGGTCTCTAGCATCGAAATTTCTTTGCGAGCGCTTTTCTTATTTCCGCGCCGGCAACGCAGCCCAACAGAATTCCCGGGTCGTGTGACGTTTCCGGACTCGTGGCCAGACGACCGCCGATACCCGGCGCTTGGTGCCACCTTACTCGATGCTTGTCCCTGCGTCTAAACGGACAACTGGGGGCTCAGATCCCTGGAGTCAGGCTCGTTTAAATCGGTCAAGGAATCTCGTCGATTGAACTGTTGGTGTAATGACATTCCAGATGGTCAAATAGCATCAACGGCTCGTCATAATTCGGTGCTGCTGGAAAAGAACTGAAACAAGCTCAAAATCCAGATTGATTTCATGCTATCCGAGTTTTCTCGGCTATAAACCCATCCACAATTTGGTGCAAGCTTAGGGTGCCGTTTGATTTCACCTTTTCCCAACGTAGGCAAGGCTCTCGCCGACATGGCCAAGCGGCGCGGTGATGCACAGGCGCTCCGCTTCCCCGAACCCGATCGCGCTTTTACCTTTGCTGCGTGGCACGAGAGTGCACTGAGGCTTGCCGGCGGCCTGATGTCGCTGGGCCTAGAGCGCGGCGATCATCTGTCGCTCTTAGCCGAAAACCGCATGGAGTGGCCGGTGGTGCAGGGTGCCGCGGCGCTGATGGGGGCGGTGCTGGTGCCGCTCAATACCCACTATCGGCGCGAAGACCTGAGCTTCGTGCTGAAGCAGTCGCGGGCGAACGCCATCGTGCTCTCGCCCAGGTTTCGTTCCAACAATTATCTCGCCCACGTTGAGGCGCTTCGGGATTCGTTGCCGGAGCTTGAGCACGTGGTGCTGCTGGATGAAGACGCGCCGGGGTGCGTGTCCTATGCAGAGCTTATTCAGTCTCCGCCACCGGATCGCCTTCCTGAAGTGAAGCCCGGCGATGTAGGCTCGCTCCAGTACACCTCCGGCACCACGGGGTTTCCCAAAGGCGCGTTGCTGACTCACGAGGGGATGCTGAAAAACGCGCTTGCGACGGTCAAGCGGTTGGGACTCAAGCCCAGGGACAGGTGGACCTCCATCATTCCGCTGTTTCACTGCGCCGGCTGCATCATGAATATGCTCGGCTGTCTCCAGGCCGGCGCCTGCTACGTGGGTGTATCGCACTTCGATCCCGAGCTCATGTTTCAGATCATCGAGGCAGAGAGCTGCACGGTGCTGACCGGCGTGCCCACCTCCTACCTCGCCATGCTGGAGCACCCCGAGCGCGGTCGCTATGACTTGTCCAGCCTTCGCACCGGCACCTGCGGCGGAGCGGATACGGATGCGGAAATCTTGCGCCGCTGCGCGGAGCAGTTTCCGATCCCCTACGTGGTCCAGGTCTACGGGCAGACGGAATCTTCAACCCTCATTGCCTGCCCGCGCTTTGATGACCCGAAGCGATTCGAGTCCGCCGGCGAGCCGCTGGAAGGTTACGAGGTGAGGATTACCGATGTGTCTTCGGGAGAAGTGGTGCCAGCCGGCGAGACCGGCCAGATCGAGACTCGCGGGGCGATGGTGATGCGGGGCTACTTCGAGGACGAGAAGGCCACCGCCGAAACGATTACGCAGGATCGCTGGTTAAAGACCGGTGACCTGGGTTACCTGGATTCCGACGGCAGGTTAGTGATTGCGGGTGGGAGGCTCAAAGATCTCATCATCCGCGGCGGTGAGAACATCTATCCCGTTGAGATAGAAAACCACTTGAGAACGCACCCGGCGGTGCTGGAGGTGGCGGTGTTCGGCGTGCCGGACCGCTACTACGGCGAAGTGGTTGCGGCGGCGGTCAAGCT
>JBFIYQ010000052.1:0-11043 GCA_041605275.1 Gammaproteobacteria bacterium | reverse complement strand
GCCTGGAAGGTGCTGCAAACGAGCCGTGAACTGAACGACGTTCGCAGCTTCGATCCGGATAATCCTTCCAATACCGTTCGCTACATCTCTCCGCTGCTGGACCGCGACGCGGAAAGCCGGGCAAATTTGACCGGCGCGCTTCGGATGAAGCTCTCCCACCGGATCTCGGTAGTGCGCAATATTGCGAACAGTCTCGTGCTTCTCGGACTTATCGGCACCGTGCTCGGCTTCATCATCGCGCTTTCCGGCGTCGATCCGGAAAACGCCTCCGAGGTGAGCTCAATCGCGCCGATGGTTTCCACTCTTATCGACGGCATGTCCACTGCGTTGTACACCACTCTGGTGGGCGCGGTGCTCAACGTCTGGCTGATGGCCAACCACCAGCTGCTGGCGGGTGGCACGGTTAAGCTGATTTCTGGACTGGTGGTTCTGGCGGAGACCAATGCGCGAAATTGATCTCTTCGACGAGGAAAGCGGCGCCACCGTTTTTCGCGACGTCATCATGCTGGCGCTGGCGGGATTCATCACCGTCGTCATCCTGCTTTTGCCGCACGTTAATCCTCCCGGAACCGCTGAAGACGCGGACCAGGCTCCGGGTAATATCATCATCGAGCTCCGCTGGCCCGACGAAGTAGACGCGGACGTCGATCTCTGGGTGGAGGCGCCGGGTGACCGGCCGGTAGGTTACTCCAACAAAGGCGGGGCCGTATTCAATCTCTTGCGCGACGACCTCGGGCACGTGACCGATCTCACCGGGCTCAACTACGAGTTCGCCTACAGTCGCGGCGTGCCGACGGGGGCATACACCATAAACGTTCATCTCTACCGGAACCGCGCCGCGGTCTATCCCGTTCCGGTAACCATAGCGGTAAGCGTGAAGCAGTCGGTTCAGTCATCGGCAAAGCCGATTTTGTCCACCAACGTAACTCTTGGCAGAGAGGGCGAAGAAATTACCGCTGTTCGTTTCCGGCTGGACAAGGATGGACGGCTGGTGGCCGGCAGCGTGCACAACCTACCGCGTCCATTGCGCAGCGGGCGGGTATCATGAGCAATATTCTTTATCCTTTTGCGGCAGCGGCCCTTATGGTGGCGGCTCTGGCGGCCATTTCAATCTGGTCGAACCGCCGTCTGTTGCTCAAGTCCAGCGCTGTTCTCATCGTGGCCCTCATTCTGCCGGCGGCTTATATCACCATCCTCGACCTTCTGAGCAGGCCGAAGCCCGTGTCTTTGGAGTGGAGCTCCCGGGATCTGAGCGAAGCCACCGTAATTAGCGCTCACTTAAAAGAAGGCGACCGGATATTTCTCTGGCTCCAGGTGGAGGGCGTGGACGAGCCGCGGTATTACGTGCTGCCGTGGGACGAGCAGGTTGCGAAGCAGCTTTACGGCGCGCAGCAGGAAGCCAAGGCCAAGGGTACGGAAGTGCGCATGAACCGCCCCTTCGCGCAAAAGAATCTTGACACGGATATGATGTTTTACGCTCTGCCGCAGCGGGCGGCGCCGCCGAAGCAGGATCCAGACAACAGTCCCTATTTTTACCGCTCGGAACTGACCACGGAAGACCGGGGCGTCTGACAATCACTGCCGGCCAGATTGCTACACCAGCAGCTTCGCTACCTTTTCAAGCCGCTATCTTTTAGCACGACGGTAGATCTCGCCCGGAGATCAGGCCGCATCTGCCGCCTTCGACTCACTTGCATCCTGTTCGAACATCTCCTCCAGTTCTTTGGCGGCCTCCTTGGCGAGGTAGATCATTCGATCCTGGTCCGAGTGTGAGGCATGGGCAAGTTTGAGACGCTCGATATCGTGACGCTTGAAGGTATCGACCAACCGGCTGGCCTGAGCATGGGGCAAGCCGAGACCCTCAAGCACAAGCCGGGCCAGCTCCACGCTGGATTCGAACGTCTCGCGCCGAAAAATGGTGACGCCCAGATCCATCAGTAGATAAGCGTGGCGGCGATTCCTGGCGCGAGCGTAGATCTTAAGTTGCGGAAAGTTTTCCTTAACGATTCGCACTATGCGCAGCGAGGCCTCCACGTCGTCGACTGCCACAACGATGGCGGACGCGTCCTCGGCGCCGGCCGCTTCTAAAAGCTCGAGGCGGGAGGCGTCGCCGTAGTAGATCTTGTTGCCGAACTTGCGTACGAAATCGACGTGCTCGGGACTCGAATCCAAAGCGGTGAAACCGATCCGCCTGGCCTGAAGAATCCGGCCGATGATCTGGCCGACCCGGCCGAAACCCGCAATGATGACGTTGTGCCCCCCCTGCACCGGTAGCTCACCCGTATCCACCAGCACGCTTTGTCGGCGGCGCCGGACGATTGCCTCGGCCAGGGCAAACAACGGAGGCGTGAACGCCATGGACAGCGTTACCACCACGATGAGCAAAGCGGCGGTCTCGGCGCCAAGGACGCCAGCACCCATGGCGACGCTGAAAATCACGAAAGCGAATTCTCCTCCCTGCGCGATGACGGCGCCGAGCTTGAGCGACGCGTTCAGCCTCTTGCCGGTCGCAAGCCCGAGAGCGGCAATCACGGCGAACTTTCCGAGCAGAAGCGCGAGCGCAAGGCCCATGGTCATGCCCGGGTGCTCCAGGACCAGCCCGAGATCCAGCGACATGCCCACAGCGATAAAAAACAGCCCGAGCAGAAGCCCCTTGAAGGGCTCGATGTCGGCCTCCAGGGCGTGACGGTATTCGGAGTCCGCGAACAGAACGCCCGCGAGGAATGCGCCCAGCGCCATGGACAGCCCGGCGGACTCCAGCAGCAGTCCGGTGCCGATGACCAGCAGCAGCGCCGCGGCGGTAAAGACTTCGCGGATCCCGGTGGAAGCGATGAACTTGAATATGCGCCCAACGACATAATGCCCAACCACGACCACCGCGATTAGAACGCCCAATGCGCTTACCGCGCCGAGCCAGAGATTGCCGGAGTCCGCTCTAGCGACGGACGGACCCAGAAACGGAACGATGGCCAGCACCGGCACCACCACGAGATCCTGGAACAACAGGATGGAAAAGGCCGATCGGCCGTGCCGTGCGGTCAGCTGCTTCTTCTCCGCCAGAATCTGGAGGGCGAAAGCCGTCGACGAGAGCGAAAGCCCGAGTCCTACGATGACGGCGGCGGGCCAGCCAAGCCCCGTCGCCCGGGCAACGAGAGCGATAATGAGAGCGGTGACGCCCACCTGAACCGCGCCCAGCCCGAACACCGATTTGCGCAGAATCCACAGCCGCGTGGGCTGCAGCTCGAGGCCGATGATGAACAGCAGCAGCACCACGCCGATCTCGGCGAAGTGCAGAATGCTTTCGACGTCGCCCACCAGACCTAGCGCCCAGGGTCCGATGATGATGCCGGCGGCCACATACCCCAGCACGGCGCCAAGGCCCAGTCGTTTGAACAGCGGCACGGCGCACACCGCCGCTCCGAGGAAGATGGATGTTTGAATCAGCATGGACATGGATACGCGCTCTGAACTGAACGAGAAAAGTGAATGGGCGGAGAGTTTACCGGCTGGGCAACCGCTCCGGTCGAAACATTAAAAAGAAGTGGGAAATTCGTGAACGCGATCGGCGAACCCGCGGAGCAATGTTGACCGAGGGTTCGTGATCCGCGGAGCGCTGGTTGTCCCGAGTTCAGGACTCAAAAGGCGTCGTAGCAATAACCGGAAAAATTATAAATATTAATTACTTATAGCACGAGCGCTGTCGGAGTGCGCCGGCGTGCCGCGAGCGGTTCGCTACCGCCGCCGCTCAATTTTCTCATGCAGCTTGCGGCTCAGCGTCTGCGCTTCTTCGAGCTGGTAAGGCGTCATCTGCTCCAAAACGGAGTTTCTGAGCTCTGCCGCGATCAACAGCTGGGCAGCGGCGAGATTGGCCCAAGCGTAGGCGGTCACGTAGTCCTGCGGCACGCCGATTCCCTCACGGTACATGCGAGCCAAGTTGAACTGTCCGCCGGCATATCCCTGCTCGGCCGAGAGGCGCGTCCACTTTGCCGCTTTCTCGTAATCCCGGGGAACGCCTTCGCCCTGTATGTATTTGGTGCCGAGCACGAATTGCGCTCTCGCCATGTCCTGTTCCGCCGCGAGGCGATACCACTTCACCGCTTCTTCATCATCCTCGACGACTCCGTCTCCGGAGTCATACATGGCCGCGGCGGCGAACTGCGCTTTTGCGTGACCTTGCTCCGCGGCGCGCCGGTACCACCGCAAAGCTTCGGCGTTATCCTGGCTGACACCAACGCCCTCGTGAAACATGGAGCCAACGATCCCCTGATAGATGGCGTCTCCAGCTTCCGCCAGCGGCAAGAATTCCTCGAAGGCCGCCTTGTATTCGCCGCGGTCGAACGCGTCCAGACCGGCCTGAGCATCGGCGAGCAGCGTAGTCGGCCACAGCCCTGCCAGCAGCAGAAACGTTATGAAAACCTTCACTATCAAATCTCTTTTGCTCGATTCACTGAAGCGAAGCGACCAGAGGAACTCGAACCGATCACCGACTCACCGTTTTGTGCGTGAGAAAATGCGCCAGCGCGCGAATGTCCGCGTCGGATGCGCCGCGCATGATGTTGTTCATGGTGGTGTCGGGCCGTAAGGCTTTGCCGTCCCGGTAGGCGCGAAGCGTGGCCGCTAAATAATCTTCCCGCTGTCCGGCGATTCGCGGGATTTGCTCCCTGCCTGAAAAATCCTTCAGATGACATCCTCCGCAGTGGCCATTCTCGGCGAGCGCGCGACCGCGGGACACGAGCTCAGGTTTAATCGGTCCGTCCGCCGGCCGCACCTTACTAGAGGCGAAATATTTACTTATGGCGATGATCGTGGCGTCGTCGAACCCGCGCACGAACGGGCGCATGAGCTCGGAGCGACGCACGCCTTCCCGGATCAGGATCAGCTGATCAATGAGGAACTTTTCCGGCTGCCCGGCGAGGGAGGGAATCCCCTCCCTCGTCGAGTTGCCGTCGCTGCCGTGACAAGAGCCGCACGCTCTTATCTTCGCTTCGAGCGAGCCCTGATCCTCGGGCGCTCCAGCACCGCAGGTGCCCAGGAGCACGACCAGGCCAAAGATGTAGCGCTTGGCAGCAGTCCTAACCCTCATAGGTGATGCGGTAGATAGCGCCGTTGTGATCGTCGGAGACCAGCAGCGCGCCGTCGGGCATCACCAGCACGTCCACGGGACGTCCCCAGAAGATGTTCTTAGCCGTATCCAGGAAGCCCGTCATGAAAGGCGAAATCGCCGCGCGCTTGCCGTCGGCGCTGAGCTGTCCGAGCACCACGTCGAAGCCTACGTTGACGGTGCGGTTCCAGGAGCCGCGCCGGGCGATGAGCATGGAACCCTGATACTCCTTCGGGAACATGTCGCCGGTATAAAAACGCATGCCCAAAGGCGCAGTATGCGGGCCCATGAGCGCCGCCGGCAGGGTGGTGCCGTCGCACGAGCCCATCCTGCCGAACTCGGGATCGATCACCCCGTGACCGTGGCAGCGTGGAAAGCCGAAGTTTTCACCCGCCTGGGAAACCCGGTTGAGCTCGCACTGAGGACCGTGCTCGCTTAGCCAGTCGGCGTCATTGTCGGTGAACCAAAGCTCCCCCGTTTTCGGATGAAAATCAAAGCCCACCGTGTTGCGCACACCCCGGGCGACGATCTCCATCCCGGTGCCGTCCGGATTGTAGCGGCGGATGTTGGCGTGTACGTCCGGATGCACCTCGCAGCGGTTGCAGGGCGCCCCAACCGGTACATAGAGCTTGCCGTCGGGCCCGAAAGCGAGAAATTTCCAGCCGTGGTGCCCGTCGGACGGAAGGCCGAATCCCTTGGTGAGATCCTGCGGAGCCGGCACCTTGTCGAGGTTGTCCTCGATATTGTCGAAGCGCATCACCTTGTTGATGGCCGCGACGTACAGGCTTCCGTCACGATAGGCCACGCCGTTGGGTTGGGTGTGACCCTCGGTGATGATTCGGTGCGTGCGCGTATTGCCCTTGTCGGTCACCGCGTAAACGCGTCCGATGTGCCGCGTGCCGACGAAGATTGTGCCCTTGTCGCCACGCGTCATCATCCGCGCGCCGGGCATGCCGTGCGCCCAGAGTTCCACCTTGAAACCCGGCGGAAGCTGAATTCGGTTGACCGGAATCTGCTCCGGCGGCGTGACCGTGAGTCTGCCGGCGTGTGGTGCGAGCGGCGAGTTCTCGAGCTCGGGCGGTCGGCCCTGCGCCCAGCCCTGGGCCCATCCCTCACCGGCCAACAGCACCAGCGCCAGACCGGTCATGGCCGCCTTTACGCTTGGGGGCCGGAACAAATTCCGAGACCTGCTTTCTCGTCCCCTGTCACTGTCAATATTTTTCATCGCCTATCCTCCTTTTCCTCGATGGTGCCGCTATGGGCGGTTGTTATTAAGCCCTTCAATTTCAACCAGGTCCACCTTTTGATGTGTAAAAAAATAGTTACAAAATTTTTCAGCACTTTCTCTAAGAAAATTGACAAACAGAATCCAATCAAAAGACTAACAAGCACGCGCATTTGCAGCGCGTTTTGAAAGTCAGTTGATCAACTCCGGAGTAATTCTGTCAAGTACGTCTGGGCATCGCGTGGCAGACGCTTCATCATCGACAACCTGGTGAGATAAAGCTTATAGATAAAGCGCGTGTGCAATTCCCGGATGGGTGCGTGACTCACATGTCCAAATCGGACAGGTTTGGCCCTAGATTCGAATTTGCGTCCTGTTTCGCATTTCAGCGTCGTATTAGCTAGGCCACAGCCAGCCGAACACGCCGGCGGTAAGCAAGGCGTAGACGAGCGCGTCCGCGAGCGCCTTGGCGATGCTGGACCAGGGCCGGCCGAACCAGATGGCATCCGGTATGACCGCAAACCCGTAAGCGAGCCACGCGATCGTGCTGGTGAGTCTGAATACCAAGAGATAATCGGCCCCCGGCTCCAGAGCCCGGCTGACGACGTAAGCCACGATAGTGCTCACTGTGAGATAGAAGGCGACGGTCAGCACCATGTTGCGGCCCATGGGCGGTGGCCGGTTCGGCAGGACGGTTATAAAAGCCACCGGTCCCTGTTTGAACTTGCGTTTGGTTTCGGGCTGCTGCATGTCCTTGGAAGATGTGCAGTGTGGGATGTCGTAGTCGCCTGGAGCAAGGTTCTGCGCGCCCAGGACCGAGCGTGCCGCCTCCTCATCCGGCAGCCTCTTGTAATCGGTCCGGTGGTGGGGGAGCACCATCCAGATCAGCGCCGCCGCTATCCAAACCAGGATCGTCGCCAGCAGAATAGCGAGCCAAAGCGAACCTAACGTAACCATTTAAACCTCCTTGAACGCCGAAGCGCGATCGGCCGGGATAAATGCGGTTTCGACTGTTCGAGCTGTTCAGGTAAGGGTCAAGAGTCAATCAAAGTCTGATACCAATTTGATTCAGGGTGATCACCATAATCCAATAACACAGGATGGTAACCGCAACGGAAATACCCATGCTGGCATAGAAGTTGATCCCTTGCCTTAATAACAGCGGCAGAGCGATGAACAAAGCCAGCGAGGGCAGCACCAGCCAGAAGACGCTGGTGGCCAGCGCGCTGACCTTCGAAGCGTCCTTGGTATCCACGTAAAGCCAGATCATGGCCAGAACCGAGACCAGAGGTATCGAGGCCAGCAGCGCGCCGACAAACGAGCTGCGTTTAGCGATTTCTGAGATCAGCACGATCAATAACGTAGTGATCCCTAATTTAACCAGATAGTAACTCAAGATAACGATCCTTTTGCGTCTGAAGTACCAATATTCAACGGATCAAATCTCTTGAATCCCGCGATGCGGGTATTTAAAGAGTCTGCTCCGTCGGCTTTTAAAAAAACTCGTTTCAGTACGGCGCGAGCACGAAGTCCACCTGTCCGAACAGTCGCGTCTCTCCTTCAATGGAGCCCTCCTCGAGCAGAATCGCAAGCTCAGGGAACAGCGCCTCGTCCATGTTGGGATCTCCCTGGAAGTAAATTCGGGTCACCAGCGGCTGGTGATCCGGATGGGTGACGACGAAGTGAATATGCCGCGCGCGGTAGCCCAGATGGTGACCCGGTAGTACCGTGCGTATAGCGAAGCTGCCGTTTCTCCGGGTGCGAAGCGAAGCCCGGAGTGGCGGATAGTTTCCGTCGGAATCCGTATGCCAGAGCTCAACCAGCGCGCCGCGCAACGGCTTTCCGGTGGTACTGAAAACAAGACCGTTCAAGAGAAGGGGCTTTCCCGGATCTCCAGGCTGCCACAGGCTGCCAGTTTCGGGAGCCCCGGGTTGATACCAGGGACCAGTATGGGTCTGAATCGTCGGCTCAAGGCGCTGACCGGCGCCGTTGACCGCGCCAGCAAAAAAGCCCAATGCCACCATCGACGACCCGAGGGCGGCGGCAGCCCAGGTCTTCACTGCAATCCGTGCTCCCAACGTTTCGGCGCATGCGCCTCGCCGCGATTACTTTAACTGCAAACTTGGGCGCAAGAACAGACGACACCTCGCCGACGGGTCGGCGAGGTGTCGAGGCAGGGTTTGAAAACTAAGATGCCTTGGGAGAGAAAGGGGGCGCGTAAAGAGGCCCGGAACCGCGATACTGCGACCGCGATTCGGACTTCTCTGTCCGGCCGAGCTTGCTTCGCAGCCCGCGCTTCCCGGTCTTTCGCGACGCCGTGGGCTTCACCGTCTTGAAGCGCTCTTCCGCGATCCTGTCGGCGATTACGTTGCTCGGGGTTCCCGTAGCCTCGGCGCGCTCGAAGATCTCGATGAGCGTGTCGTCGATGCGCTCGATGTGCCGGAGCATTTTCTTGCGATTGTAGCCTCCGGGCTGGCGCTCGTAAGCGACGTCGATGAGTCCGCCGGCGTTAATCACGTAATCGGGGGCGTACAGGATTTTGCGGCGCATGAGCTCCTCGCCATGCCGGTCCTCGGCGAGCTGATTATTGGCGGGACCTGCCACCACCACCGCCCGCAAAAGGCGGAGCGTGTCGTCATTGATGACGGCGCCCAAGGCGCAGGGGGCGAATACATCCACGTCCTGCTGGTAAATTTTCTCCGGTGGCACCACCGTGGCCTTGAACTCGTCCGCGGCGCGTTGCGCCTGATCCCCGTAAATGTCGCACACCCAAAGTTTCGCCCCGGCCTCGTGCAGGTATTTGGCCAGCCGGTAGCCCACATGCCCAACGCCCTGGAGCGCCACTTTCAGTCCGTTGAGATCATCGCGCCCAAGCCGGTATTTGACCGCGGCGCGCAGGCCGATGAATACGCCGTAAGCAGTTGCCGGCGAAGGATCGCCGCTGCGCGTGCCACCCTTGGCCGTCATCTTGTCGGCAATGCCCACAACGTGACGAGTGACTTCGCCGACAATTTTCATGTCCTCGACCGAGGTGCCGGCATCCTCGGCAATGATGTAGCGACCGCCCAGGGTATCCACGTAGCGACCGAGGGCGCGAAGCAGTGCCTCGCTCTTGTCTTTCCTGGAATCGCCGATGACTACGCACTTGCCGCCCCCCAGATCCAGGTGCGCCATCGCTGACTTGTAGGTCATGCCCTTGGAGAGTCTCAGTACGTCGTGCAGCGCTTCCTCTTCCGACGCATAGTTCCAGACGCGGCAACCGCCTAAAGCGGGACCGCGATTGGTATTGTGAATGGCAATGATGGCCTTGAGGCCCGTGGAAGGGTCGCAACAGAAGACCACCTGCTCGTGGTCATCGAAAGCTGGCGCTTTGAATACGCGCATTTTTTACCACCTCGCGTCGCTGGGCTTCGAGAGGTCGATTTTCGCGCCGCCCGACGCTTCAATTGATCAATAGAAGTAAGGCAGGTATTCAGAGGAAATCAAGGGTGGCATTCCCGGCAAAAACGTCTAAAAAGCCGCACGCTTCGGCCCATTCTTCGACCGTATATCAAGCCATTCGTTCCCGTTACTTTTAATAGCGGTTTTGATGGCGGATGTGCGTTCGCTAAATCGAAGCCGGGACAAAAACGAAAGCGGTATACTGTTCCCAAAAACCAGGCTCGACGCGTAACAAATCCATGGCCGAACCAATTACGACCCTCCTTAAAAAGCACAGGCCAGGCTTTGCCCTGGAGCAGGCCTTCTACACCTCGCGCGAAGTTTTCGAGCAGGATCTTGAACGGGTGTTCTTCCAAAGCTGGCTGTACGCGGGTCATGCAAGCCAGATCCCGGAGCCGGGCACATTTCTGCTGTTCGAAATGGCTGGCGAATCCGTCATTCTCGTCCGGGACACGGACAGCAAAATCAATGCGCTGATCAACGTTTGCAGACACCGCGGATCGCGGGTCTGCGCCGAAGCCGAAGGATCAACGCGTTCTTTTGTCTGCCCGTACCACGGCTGGACCTACGATCTGCAAGGTAATCTCCGAGCGGCGCGTTATCTGCCGGACAACGTGGACAAGTCCCGTTACGGCTTAAAGCATGTACACGTAAGAGTTATCCACGGCATGATTTTCATCAACTTCTCGGAAAATCCGGTCAGTTTGCGTGCGCTGGAAAGCGATCTAGCCGAGTGCCTGAAACCGTACGGACTCGATCGCGCCAAGGTCGCCCACCGCGAGCTTTACCCGATCAAAGCGAACTGGAAGCTCATGGTCGAGAACTATATCGAGTGCTATCACTGCGCCCCGGCGCACCGGGAGTATTCCAAGTCCCACAGCCGCCAGGCGCCGGATGCGAAAGCCGCCGAGCTCAGGGCCGCCATGATGGCCCGCGCGGAGGCCGCGGGTCTCAGCCAGAAATCCATTGACCGTTTCGGATCCCGCTCGTCGCAATCCGGAGAGCAGTATTTCTATGACCGCTATCCGCTTTACCCTGGTTACAAAACGGGGAGCGAAGACGGCGAGCCGGTGGCGCCATTGATGGGCGAGATCAGGGACTACGATTGCGGTGCGGCCGACTTCCAGGTCGGACCGGTCACCTATTTTCTCGCTTACCCGGACTATACGGTGGTGTATCGCTTTCTACCGCAGGACTTACAGGAAACCGATTGCGAAGTGGTCTGGCTGGTGAACGAGAGCGCGGTAGAGGGCAAAGACTATGACATCGAGCGTTT
>JBFIYQ010000051.1:0-11161 GCA_041605275.1 Gammaproteobacteria bacterium | reverse complement strand
GGGGCAACTCGGTCTATTTTCCGGAACGCGTCATTCCGATGCTGCCGGAAACGTTGTCCAACGGGCTGTGCTCTCTTAATCCCGACGTGGATCGGCTCTGCATGGTTTGCGACATGCGTATCAACGACGGCGGGAAAATTATGCGATCGACCTTTTATCAAGCGGTGATGCGATCTCACGCGCGCCTGACCTACGACCAGGTCGCCGCGGCACTGATCGACCGCCAGCGCGATGCAAGACGTTCGGTCAAAGACGTGCTGCCGCAGCTCGAAGCCCTATTCGAGCTGTTTCAGGTGCTGCGCCGCTCGCGCGACGCGCGCGGCGCCATCGACCTGGATACGACCGAGACCCGCATCGTTTTCGCCAAAGACAGAAAAATAGAACGCATCGAGCCGCTGATTCGCAACGA
Source organism: Gammaproteobacteria bacterium (assembly GCA_041605275.1). Taxonomy (GTDB): domain Bacteria; phylum Pseudomonadota; class Gammaproteobacteria; order HK1; family HK1; genus CAMYJH01. Next base: position 10,752 of record JBFIYQ010000051.1, on the reverse strand, counting down.
CGCCCATCGCCTCATCGAAGAGTGCATGATTTCAGCCAATGTCGCTGCCGGTAGGCTTATCGAGCGGCACAAGCTCAACGCGCTCTACCGGGTGCACGCCGCGCCCTCGGAAGAAAAAATCGAGGATCTTCGCGCTTATCTGGAAGAGCTGGGTTTGCGGCTTGCCGGGGGTAATAATCCTTCGCCCAAGCATTTCACCAAATTGCTCCAGCGGGTCGCCGACCGCGCCGACAGGGAGGTGGTGCACACCATGGTGCTGCGCTCGCTGGCGCAGGCGATTTATCATCCGAAGAACGTTGGACACTTCGGCCTGGCGCTGCCGTGCTACGCTCATTTCACCTCGCCCATCAGACGTTACCCCGACCTCATCGTTCATCGCGCGATCAAGCACATCATCGAGAAGAGAAGCCGAAGATCGTATCCGTACAATCTCGAAACCATGACCTTCCTCGGCGAGCACACCTCGATGACGGAGAGACGCGCGGACGATGCGACCCGGGACGCCGTCACCTGGCTCAAGTGCGAATACATGCTGGACAAGGTGGGAGAGACGTTTCAGGGCGTCATCACGGCGGTGACCGCTTTCGGTTTATTCGTGCTGTTAACCGAGGTACACGTTGAAGGTCTGGTGCACGTGAGCGCGCTCGGCGGCGAATATTTTCACTTCGACGCGGAGCGGCACCGTTTGTCGGGCGAGCGCAGCGGACGCGTGTTTCACGTCGGCGACGAGCTGCAGGTGAGCGTATCCCGGGTGGATCTGGATGAACGCAAAGTCGACCTCGAGCTCGAAGACAGCAGGCGGCGCGGCCGGCGAACGTACGGGCGGCGTCGAGGCTAGCGGCGCGGGTCAATCGCAATGGGTCGCCACCGCGCAGAATGGATCTACGGCAGTCACGCGGTGCGCTCCGTGCTAGAACGCGATCCCGCAGGGGTGCTGGAAATCTGGCTGGAAACTCACCAGACCGGGACGGCGGCGCGGGCGGCGGAATCGGCGGCGCGCAACCTGGGACTGAGCGTAAAAAGGGTGCCCAAGCGCACCCTGAAGCGGCATTTGGGCCCCGTCGTTCACCAGGGCATCGCGGCCCGCTACCGCGCGACCGCGCAAGGGCCCGAGCCGGACCTGGACACCATCTTGAGTCAGTCCGCGGGGGCGCCGCTGTTCCTGATGCTGGACGGGATTACCGACCCGCATAATCTGGGCGCCTGCCTGCGCACCGCGGACGCGGCGGGGGTCGCCGCCGTGGTGGCGCCGCGTCGCCGCGCCGCGGGGCTCACCCCGGCGGCGCGCAAGGTGGCCAGCGGCGCCGCCGACAGCGTGCCCTTCGTTCAGGTGCCGAATCTTGCAGAGGCCATGGGGCGGATCGCCGAGAGCGGGGTGCGCGTGGTGGGCGCCGCGGCCGACGCCGGCGCTTCCCTCTACGAGGTCGATCTGGCCCCGCCGGTGGCAATTGTCCTGGGCAGCGAAGACCGCGGCCTGCGGCGGCTGACGCGGGAACGCTGCGACCAACTGGTGCGGGTGCCCATGGCGGGTGTGGTGGAGAGTTTGAACGTGGCGGTGGCCGCCGGGATTTGCCTGTTCGAGGCTCGGCGTCAGCAGCGCGCCCGCGGCGAGCAAGTCGCGTTGCGAAGGCCCGGGTGATGGCTTAGAATCCGCCCCCTTTTCGCCGTCGGGTTTTTCCGGCGGTACATGACCACTCCTTGCCTCACGGCGAAAGGCGCCGGAGGCTCCGCGGTCGCCGCGCGCGAGCGCAGAACCAGAGGGAGCTTTATGAAGCACTACGAGATCGTGTTTCTGGTCCACCCTGACCAGAGCGAGCAGGTGCCAGCGATGATCGACCGCTATCGGTCCATTATCGAAGGCGAAAGCGGACGCATCCATCGACTCGAGGACTGGGGCCGCCGGCAGCTCGCCTATCCCATCAACAAGATTCACAAGGCGCACTACGTGCTCATGAACATCGAGTGCGGTCAGAGCGCGCTTTCCGAGCTCACCGCGGCTTTCCGCTTCAACGACGCCGTGATTCGCAACATGGTGATGTCGCGCAGCGAGGCCGTCACCGAAGCCTCACCGCTTGCCAAGTCCAAGGAAGAACGGGAAGAGGAAGAGCGAAGAGAACGCGCTTACGCTCGGCGAAGCCGCGAGGAATCGGAAGAGGGCGCTCCTGCTGAAGTCGCTGATGAGCAGGCCAGCGCGCAGTCGGATTCCGAATCGGAAGAGAGCGACGACGACGGCGAGAAGCCGGAGGCGGCCGAAATCGTCGAGGACGAAAAATAAGGCCGCGGATTAAGCAGGAAGGAGATTTCAAATGGCTCGTTATTTTCGCCGCAGACGCTATTGCCGCTTCACCGTCGAGGGCGTCAAAGAAATCGACTACAAAGATCTGAATACCCTCAAGCAGTACATCACCGAGACCGGCAAGATCGTGCCCAGCCGGATAACCGGCACCAGCGCCAGGTATCAGCGTCAGCTGGCGCGCGCCATCAAGCGCGCACGCTACCTCGGGCTGCTGCCTTACTGCGACGCGCACTGAGCGGAACAGCGCTAGATTCACGGTGCGGGAATTTCTGAAGTTCGTCACGCGTTCGCGCACCCACGCTGCCGGCTCTGCGGTGCTCGGCCTGCTGCTGCCGCCGTTTGGATTTGTGGCTGCCGCCGTCGTGGGCCTGGTAACGCTGAAGCACGGTGTCGCCGACGGCGCGCTGATTCTGGCGGCGAGCGTCGCGGTGAGCTCGGCGGTGATGCTGCTGGTGCTTCCCTCCGCGGACGCCGCTTTTCTATTTGCCGTCAGCATGGGACTGCCGGTGCTGGTGCTGGCGACGGTGCTTCGATACACGGCTTCCCAGGGTGCGGCCCTGGCCTGCGCCGGTCTTCTGGGTGGATCCGCCATTGCGGCGGTGCATCTATTCACCGCCAACCCGGTCGCCTGGTGGCGCGGGGTGCTGGAGACTTTTCTGGTCGATCGGATGCAGGCCGGTAGCGCGCCGGATCCAGCTGCGGTGGAATCGCTGCGCGGGGTGGCGGAAAAGCTCGCTCCGCTAATGACCGGCGCGCCCACCGGCATCGCCATTGGCACCATGGTGCTATTGTTCCTCGCCCGCTGGGGTCACGCGGTGCTCGACAATCCCGGCGGCTTCGGCAAGGAGTTCAGGGCTTTGAGGCTCGACCGCCGGGTTGCCCTGGTGTCTCTGCTGGTGGGATTGAGCGCGATTTTCTTCGGTGGATTTGCCAGCGGACTGCTGCCGGAATTGTTTAACCTGGTGGTTGCGCTGTACGTGCTGCAGGGAATTGCCGTCGCCCATGCTCTTGTGAAGCATCGCCAGGCGTCCAGCGGTTGGCTGGCGGCGATGTATATTCTCGTGGTGCTGGTGCCGCCGCTGGCGATGATAGTGTTATCGGTGACCGGCTTCTCAGATACCTGGCTGGACTACCGGTCGCGTTACGGGGCGCATACTTAGGTCGAAAACGGAATTCAACCGACGCCCGAAAGAATTAAACGGGTTGGAGGACTGGAAAACTCCTCAAAGTCGTTGATTAGTGATTGGTGATTCAGCGTGCACGGGTCGAACACTCGCGTCACGACACGAATCAGCCGCAAGTCACCAATCACCAATCACTGGTTTTGACAGGGACACGAAGATGCAGGTCATACTTTTAGAAACGGTGGAAAACCTGGGCAAGCTCGGCGACACCGTCAAGGTGAAGCCAGGTTACGCGCGAAACTATTTGCTTCCCCAGGGCAAGGCGATGCCGGCCACCAAGGAAAATCTGGCCGAGGTCGAAGCTCACCGGGCGGAACTCGAGCGGCAGGAGGCCGAAGCCCTCGCCGCGGCCAAGGCCCGCGCCGAGCAGCTCGAGGGTCGAGAGGTCACGGTGGTGCGCAAGGCGGGTGACGAAGGCAAGCTCTTCGGCTCCGTGGGTCCGGCGGACATCGCCGAGGCGCTTTCTGCCGAAGGCGTCGAGGTGGAAAGGCAGGAAATCCGTCTCCCGGCCGATACCATTCGCCAGACCGGAGAGTATTCCATCGGCGTGCACCTGCACGTGGATGTGGAAACCACCATCACGCTTCACGTAGTTGCTGACGAAGGGCCGTAAACCAAGGGCACTTCCGGTATCTTCGCGCCGGGCGCCCCACCGCGGCGCGTACCGACGCACGCTTTTCGTGCATGCCGATGGCTTTCTTGCCTCCAGTACAAGCGGCGGGAAGTCGATCCTTTCGGTGGAATCTCGGCCGTTGACACGGTGCATTACAACCCGAAGCCGGTATCATCCCGATTCCGTTTTTTTGCGTGCGAAAATTTGTCCGCAATTCACTTGCTTAAACGCGCGTTTTTTTAACGCTTCCCGCTGGTGTATGCTCACGCACCGATGGCGCGACGCGGACGCTTCCGAAGTTTATTTTGTTCAACCGCGTTCGGCGCAAAGCCCGTGATATCCGTCGTTAATGGTTGATACCGCATTCTTAAGTCCCGCTCAAGACGCGCTGCCGTCTGCGCTCAAGGTGCCGCCCCACTCCATCGAGGCCGAACAGTCGGTGCTCGGCGGGTTGATGCTGGAAAATAACGCCTGGGACCGGATCGCCGACCTGATCACGGAAGCCGACTTCTACCGCAGCGAGCATAAGCGCATCTTCCGTGCCATTTCGGCTCTGGCGGAAGAAAGCCGCCCATTCGATGTGGTTACACTGTCGGAATGGCTGGCAAAGCACGATCAGCTGGACGCCGTGGGCGGTCTTGCATATCTGGCCGAGCTGGCCAAGAACACCCCGAGCGCGGCCAACATCAAGGCATACGCCGAGATCGTGCGCGAGCGGGCGGTGCTTCGCGGGCTGATCGAGGTCGGGTCGGAGATCGCCGGCTCGGCGTTCAATACCGAGGGTCAGTCGGCCTTGGAGCTGGTGGATCGGGCCGAGCAGCGGGTATTCGAGATCGCCGAGCGGGGCGCGCGCGCCGGCGGAGTGTTTTCGCCTATCCGCGAAGTGCTCGTGGACGTCATGGATCGCATCGATACTCTGTATCACAGCGAGACGGCGCTCACCGGCGTTGCAACCGGCTTTAACGACCTGGACCAGAAGACCTCGGGACTTCAACCGTCGGATTTGATCATCGTGGCCGGGAGACCGTCCATGGGCAAAACCGCCTTTGCCATGAACGTGGTGGAGCAGGCGGCGATTAAGGAAAAGCTGGCGGTGGCGGTGTTCAGCATGGAGATGCCCGCGGAGCAGCTGACCATGCGCATGCTCTCATCGCTGGGCCGAATCGACCAGCACAAGGTTCGCACCGGAAAGCTGGGCGACGACGACTGGCCTCGTCTGACTTCTGCGCTGGAGCTGTTGAACAGCACGGAGATCTATATCGACGATACGCCGGCGCTGACGCCCACGGATCTGCGCGCCCGCTGCCGGCGATTGAAGCGCGAGAAAAACTTAGGGTTAGTGGTGGTGGACTATCTGCAGCTGATGCAGGTGCCGGGCACCAAAGAGAACCGGGCCACGGAGATTTCTGAAATTTCCCGCGGCCTCAAAGCGCTGGCCAAGGAGATCCGCGTGCCGCTGGTGGCGCTGTCCCAGCTCAACCGCAGCCTGGAGCAGCGCCAGGACAAGCGCCCGGTGATGTCGGATCTACGGGAGTCCGGGGCCATCGAGCAGGACGCCGACGTCATTCTTTTCATCTACCGGGACGAGGTCTATCACGAGGACAGCAAGGACAAGGGTAAGGCCGAGATCATCATCGGCAAGCAGCGCAACGGTCCCATCGGCAAAGTCACCCTGACGTTCCTCGGTCAGCACACCCGCTTCGAGAACTTTGCCCCCGAGGACTATTCCGGCGGTTTTTATCCATGACGCGCCCGGCGCGGGCGCTGATCGATCTGAAAGCGCTCCGCCATAACTTAAGCCGGGCGCGCGAAGCCTCATCCGACGCGAAAATCATGGCGGTGGTAAAGGCCAACGCCTACGGGCACGGGCTTCAGTCGGCGGCGCACGCGCTGAATCAGGCCGATGCGTTCGGCGTGGCAAGGCTGGACGAAGGCGTCGCGCTTCGGGATGCGGGTATCACCTTGCCGGTGGTGCTGCTCTCGGGGGTGGAATCCATCGACGAGCTCGAAGAGGCGCGCGGCCACGAGTTCGACCTGGTGGTGCATTCCGAGCATCAGATCGCAATGCTCGAGAACGCGCCCCAAGGCCCCCGGATCAGAGCCTGGCTCAAGCTCGATTCCGGCATGCACCGTCTGGGATTTCCGGCTTCCGTGTTCGGTCGGAGCCACTCCCGTCTTTGCCAGTGCGCGGTTATCGATTCGGTTGTGCTGATGACCCACCTGGCCGATGCCGACGTGCCCCAGAGCGAGCGCGTTGCCGATCAGATCGCCATATTCGAATACAGCACCGGCGGGATTTCCGCCGAGCGTAGCATCGCAAACTCTGGCGGACTGCTCGGCTGGTCAAAAGCCAGGGCCGACTGGGTGCGGCCCGGGATCATGCTCTACGGAATTTCGCCCTTCGCGCAGGCCACCGGCGCGGACCACGGTCTGCTACCGGCGATGACCGTGGAGACACGACTGATCGCGGTCAACCGACTCGCGCGCGGCGATCGAATCGGCTACGGCGGCACGTATACATGCGAGGAGCCCATGCCCATCGGCGTCGCCGCCATCGGATACGGCGACGGCTACCCGCGGCACGCGCCCTCGGGTACGCCAGTGCTAGTGGACGGTGTGCGCTGCCCCCTCGCGGGTCGCGTATCCATGGATCTCATTACCATTGATCTCAGACCGAATATGGATGCTAAGCCCGGCGATCGCGTGGTGCTTTGGGGTGAGGGGCTGCCGGCTGAGGAGGTTGCGGATCACGTCGGCACTATCGCCTACGAGTTGATTTGCCGCATGGCTCCCAGGGTGGACTACGCCGAGGTCGACGGCTGAATCAAATTCGATTGCGGAAGCGGTCGTCTTACCGCACCGGTTTTTTTGTAGAATCCGCAACGATGAGTTCCACCACCGCCGACCTGGACCTGTTGAGCCGTATCGGCGCGCAGTACGGCTCCGAAAAGGTCTCCAGCGGCTTTTGCACCTTCTACGATCTTCACCTGCGCGCGCATCGTAAACGCGTAGTCAAGGTTCTCGAGATCGGAATTCCCGGCGGCTCCTCTCTTTACATGTGGCGCGACTATTTTCCCAGAGCGGCGATCCACGGCATGGATCTGCATCCGGTCAAGCTCGACGCCCTCGATCGGATCACCACTCACATAGGCAATCGCGAAGATCGCGAGGCGCTGCGGCAAATCGTCGATAGCGCCGGGTCTGATTTCGATCTGATTGTCGACAACGGGGGACGTACCATCGCCCAGCAGCAAATCAGTCTGGGCTTTTTGTTTTCCTGCCTGCGCCCCGGCGGCTACTACGTGGTGGAGAATTTGCACATTTCTTTCTCCCAGCGGTTCGATATAGACAAGAGCGGGCGAGCGAGGACTCATTACGAAACCGACGTCGGCGACTGCGAGAGCACCACCTACGAGATTGTCCAGGCGCTCTCCGAAGGATCGACTTTTGGCAGCGAGTTCATGATGGAAGTAGAGCGGCAATTTCTGGCGGAGCGGGTGCAGTGGGTGGAAATATTCGACCGAAACGGAGACCGGCAGCATATGACCTGCATGCTGAAGAAGCGGCCGCTGTCCCTGATGCGGCGGGTCAGCCTCGGAATTACCAATCGACGGCGGGGTAATGCATAGAAGCTTTTGAGAGACCTGACGAAGCGATAGATGATCTGTGGCTGATATTTATTGAAGTGGGCGGAAGACGGAAAAAATTGCCGCCCGGCAGAATTCCGCGGCCCGCTGCGCTGTTCGAATCGCGCAACACGTCACTCATCACGAACAGCGATGAGGCCTCTGGCTTGCAGGTGCGCAACCACAACCGCTGCCGCCTCCTCGGGAGTGCCCCTGGAGGCGTCCAGGCGAATGTCCGGACGCTGCGGCGCCTCGTAAGAGTCGTCGACGCCGGTAAAGTTCTCGATCCGCCCCTCCCGCGCCTTTTTGTAAAGACCCTTCGGGTCGCGGCGTTCACAGATTTGAAGCGGAGTCGCCACGTGAATCTCGATCATCGAGCCGTGGGGCTCGATTATGGCGCGCACCGCTTTGCGCGTCTCCGCGTATGGCGCGATGGTGCAGCAAATGGCGACGCCGCCCGCTTTGGTGATGTCGGCAGCGGCGGCGCCTATGCGGCGCACGTTGGTGTCACGTTCCTCCTTGGAAAAACCCAGCCCCTTGGAAAACTGTTTGCCCGCGATGCCTCTGTCCAGCAGGGTCACCGGCCGCGGGTCCCTTTCCGCGATCCGGGCGTGAACGATCTTGGCGATAGTTGATTTGCCCGAGGCCGAAAGACCGGTGAACAGCAGGGTAAAGCCAGCGCGGCTTACCTGCCGGTAGTGCGTCTCGATCACCCTGGCTACTTCCGGAAAGGTATCGTCAGCGGTAATTTCTTCGCCGCTTTTGGCTTTGCGCGCGAGCGCGGTGTGCTCAAAGTCGGCACCGGCCGTCGGCCCCGGGGAGACACTCGCCGCTGCGCTGCTTGTGCCGGCAAAAACCTTTTCCGGCCACGGCACCGCCGCGACGCCGATTTGCCCCAGACATTTGAGCACACGCGGCTCGGCGTCCAGCGCCCTCTGGGTCACCCCGGTCATGATGAAATGAGTTGCGCCGTAGCGCTTGCGCAACAGGGCGTGCATCAGGAATCCGCGCAAACCCGCGTGCCGAAGCGGATATTCGAGCAGCGCGACGAGCGTGGTTCTGGGTGGGAAATAAGGCAGCGCCGCGAGGATCGACTTAATCGTCATCACCTGCATCGGATTGCCAGGGTCCGGTGTTCCAATGGAAGGATGCAACAAGATTGCGGCGTCCAGCTCGGCAGCCGCCCGGGCAATCACCCGGTGGTGGCGCCTGTGGATTACACCGACGCACTCGACGCTAAGGACGCGATTGAAGCCGCGTTTACGAAGGTGTTCGACCAGCGCGGCGGGGGTGGGTCGCAGGCGGGCAAAAAAAGGATGCGCGGGCGGACGTATGGCCTCAATGCTGCCGCCGAGATAACAGGAGCCACGCCCGTACGCGTCCTCGGCCACGCCAAGCTGCCGTGACTCGCGCCGGGCATCCTTGCGCCAGACATCATCCACGGTAAGCACCGCAAACGCCGCGCCCTCTCCGTTGCGAAGGCTGATGCGCTTCCCCGTTTCCATGGCGCGAGCCGTGGTCAAATCCACGTCGAGCACCACCGGCAGCGGAAAAGGCTGTCCGTTTTCGAGCCGCAGATTCTCGAGCACGGCTTCGTAATCGGCTTGATTCATGAAACCCTTGAGCGGGCGATAGGCGCCGCTCATGATCAAGGCGAGATCGGCCAGCTGCGCCGCTTTGAGAACCACGGTCTCGAGATGGTTGGCCTCGGACTCCAGGGCCAGCCGGCGATTAATGTCCTCGAGCGGCTGCTTCGGATGATCGAAAGCGGTCAAAGGATCAGTCAAGCGAGGGCTTTCCGGTTACCAAGTGGGTGACGTATTGGTCAGCGCTCGGAAAATCGATTCGGATTCGATTCCGGGCACGCTCCGGCCAGGGGGTGATCACCGCCCGGCTCATTCGATCAAGCACTTAAGCTGATTGCTCACTGGCGGTACTTACGCTTGCGGTTGACAAAGGGACCATCAAGGGCCGATTCGAATGGACTGGCGATTATAGAATCGGCGAACGCCGCCCTCCAGTGCGCCGTTTCGACCGGTCATGGATCGACACGGCGGTTGTCTGATAACTTGCACGCGCCACGGAAAAATCGGCTCGGTAAAAAAATTACACCAGGCGGCAGCGCATGAGGCAACGAATTATCTTTCTGGATCGCGACACCATCGCTCCGGATATCGAGCTAAGACCGCCGAAATTCGAACACAGCTGGACCAACTATCCTCAAACTTATCCCGAGCAGGTGGCTGAACGTCTCGAAGGCGCCACCATTGCCGTGGTCAACAAAGTGCCGGTCCGAAAAGCGGTGATAGAGCAGCTGCCGGATCTCAAGCTCATTGCCGTCGCCGCCACCGGCACCGATATCATCGATAAGCACACTTGTCAGCAAAGCGGCATATTGGTCTCCAACGTGCGTGGTTACGCGGTGAACACCGTGCCGGAGCACACCTTTGCGCTGATTCTCGCGTTGAAGCGAAGCCTGCCCGGCTATCGTGACGACGTTCGCCGGGGAGAATGGCAGCGGGTGAATCAATTCTGTTTCTTTAATCACCCGGTAGGCGAACTGCGCGGCAAACGGCTTGGACTCGTGGGCAGGGGATCGATCGGGCAATGCGTTGGAGAGATCGGCCGCGCTTTCGGCATGGATGTGGTATTCGCCGAGCACAAGGCGGCCAGCATTGTGCGTGAAGGTTATGTCGACTTCGACGAAGTGGTGGAAACCAGCGACGTGCTGAGTCTCCACTGCCCGCTTACCGACAGCACCCGGCATCTCATCGCCCTTCCGGAGCTGCGGAGGATGAAATCCGACGCGCTGCTGATCAATACCTCCCGCGGCGACCTGGTGAACGAAGACGACCTCGCCAACGCCATTGATCGTAAGATGATTGGAGGCGCAGCTTTTGACGTCAGCTCGCGCGAGCCGCCGCCGCCCGATCACCCGTTCATGCACCTGCTGGACGCGCCCAATTTCATTCTCACTCCGCACATCGCCTGGGCGAGCCGCGAGGCCATGCAGGTGCTCGCCGATCAGCTGAT